>NZ_JBHYMF010000035.1:0-50993 GCF_042742855.1 Streptomyces sp. NPDC058877
GAGCTGCAGACCCTCCTCGCCACCTGGACCGGCGCCTGCCCCACCTGCCACCGCGACATACCAAGCACCACACCAACCTGACCAAGCACTACTAGGCGCCGGCTACTCCAGCCGCATGCTCGCCAACGGACCCGGCACTCGCTATTTCGCCGGTTCGCTGGACGAGGTCGCCGTCTACCATCACGCCCTCGATGCTGGAACGGTGAAGGAGCACTTCGCGGCTCGCAGCGGTGCCTCCAGGCTCACCACGGTTACTCTCCCCTCCGGGCGAACGAGCGCCCAGGTCACCTACGACAGCGACACCGAGCGCGTCACCGACGTCTCGGATGGGGCTGGAAACTGGAAACTCTCCGCTCCCACGTACTCCTCCGGGTCGCAGAGCTACACCACTGCCGTGCTCGGATCGGGCCCCAGTAGCTACTGGCGGATGGGTGATAAAAGCGGTGCTGCAGCCCACAACGAAATCCTCACAGGCGGAGACGGCTCCTACCAAGATGGCGTTGCGCTTGGCCAGACAGGGACGTTCTCCGTGGGGGACGACGGTGCTGCAGGCTTCGATGGAGCGGAAGCCGCTGTAGAAGTGCCGGCGGACTCGCTTGAAGGAGCCACCGCCCTCTCGGTCGAACTGTGGTTCCGTACCGATCGCCCTCAAGGTGTGCTGTTCGGCCTTCAGGACACTAAACTCGGCACCACTCCGCAGATGTACAATCCGAGCCTCCTCGTCGACGCCAACGGCAAACTCCGCGGCAACTTCTGGCGCACGACGGGCAGTGGCGCAGCGGTCATCAGCGGCACAGCGGTGACGGACAACGAGTGGCATCACGCTGTGATCACCGGGGGAACCGGGGGACAGACGCTCTACCTGGACGGTGTCAAGGTCGGCTCCGCCAGCGGCGCGGTCAAGCCTCAGACACTGGCCCACGCCTACCTTGGCGCCGGGCACTCCAGCCCAGGGTGGGACGGCGGAACCACGTACACAGTCAAGTACTTTCAGGGAGCCCTCGATGAGGCCGCCTTCTATACGAAGGAACTGAGCGCGCAGACGGTGCTGGAGCACTACCGCTCGCGGAACAAGTTGGTCGCCGGCAACGGTGACCAGTACCGCGCCGCAGTCTCCGCGAACACCCCGGCCGCCTACTGGCGTCTGGACGAGGCCACCGGTACCCAGGTGATCAGCAAGGTCGCCGCTGTCAACGGCACCGGTACCTACACCAAGACGACCCTCGGCGCGACCGGCGCCTTCGGCACCGGAGACAACCAAGCCGTCCAGTTCAACGGAGACGGCTACGCCGAAGTGCCCGGCGTCGGCATCGGCAGTGCCAACGTCAGCGCAGAACTGTGGTTCAAGACCGCCAAGCCCGGCGTTCTGCTGAGTGACCAGAGCGCGGCGCTCGCCGGCGCCACCACGACGTCTGGTACCTGGACGCCCGTCCTCTATGTCGGAGCCGATGGCAAACTGCACGGCGAGTACCCTTCGCCGGGGATCACCCCGTCCAACGCGTCCGCCGAGACGGTCACGGACAACCAGTGGCACCATGCCGCCATCACTGCGAACGCCGGAACCCAGACCCTCTACCTCGACGGCTCCGCCGTTGCGACCAAGGCGAACGCCCCGGTCAACCACCAGTCGAACACCCGAACCTTCCTGGGTGCGGGGTTCGCCCGCACCTGGCCATCGGCCCCCGCCGACATCAGCTACTTCACCGGCCAGATCGACGAGGCAGCCGTCTACCGGCACGCTCTGACCGCTGACCAGATCAGTGACCACCACTCAGCACGGACCTTCGCCGGCACCTCGGCTCTCGCATCCACCGTGACGGTCACCGACCCCGCGGGTAACCAGACCACCACCACATACGACGTCGTGCATGGCCAGCGTCGTGTCGCCACCGAGAACGCAGAAGGCGGCGTCACCCGCTACGGCTACGACACCGGCGGCTACCTCCACACCGTTACCGACCCCAACGGCCACTCCACCGTCACCGGCCACGACACCGCAGGCAACCCGGTCTCCCGCACGACCTGCCGCGACGCGAACTCCTGCTGGACCTCCTACGCGGCCTACTACAACAACACTGCGGATCCGCTCGACCCCCGCAACGGCAAGCTAACGACCTCGCGTGACGCCCGCTCCACCGGGCCTACCGACGATCGCTACAAGACCACGAGCAGCTACACGGCACTCGGGCTTCTCGATAAGCAGATCCTTGCCGACGGCCGTTCCTCGCTGACCACCTACACCACCGGAACGGAAACTGCGATCGCCGGCGGAACGACTCCTTCGGGCCTTGTAGCGACCACGACAACCCCGGGCGGCGCCATCACGCGCTACGCCTACTTCGCAAATGGTGACCTTGCGAAGGTCACGTCCCCCTCCGGACTCGTCACCTCCTTCACCTACGACGGCATTGGCCGCAAGACCTCCGAGACCCAGACCTCGGACACCTTCCCGGACGGTGTCACCACTGCATACGGCTACGACACCATGTCCAACGTCGTCAGCGAGACCGGCACGGGAGTGAAGAACGAGATCACCGGTGTGACCCACACCGCGAAGATCAGCCGCGCCTTCGACCCGGACGGCAACCTGCTCACTGAGACCACCCAGGACACTACCGGCGGCGACATCGCACGCACCACGAGCTACCACTACGACGAGTTCGGACGCAGCGATCTGGTGACCGACGCCGAGAGCCACAGCACCACCTACACCTACGACACTCTCGACCGCATCACGACCGAAACAGACACACTCGGCAACACCCTCGCTCACGCCTACACGCCCCGCGGCCAGCTCTCCGAGACAACCCTGAAGAACTGGACCGGGGACCCCTCCGGCCAGCCCCGCGACCTCGTCCTCGTCTCCCATGCCTACGATCCGGCAGGCCGACTGGCATCCACCACGGATGCCATGGGCGCAACGACGCAATTCTCCTACTTTGACGACAACCTGGCCGCGACTACGATCGCCAAACAGGTGACCCAGGCCGACGGCAACCGTCGCGACATCGTCCTGGAGCGCAACACCTACGACGGCGCCGGCTATCTCACTCGCCAATCCACGGGCGGCGACAAGGCAACAGTCGCCCACACCATCGACGTCGTCGGCCGTGTCACGCAGAGCGTCTTCGACCCCGAGAACCTTGCACGAAAGACCACGTTCGGCTACGACAATGACGACCGTGTGAAGAGCGAGACGCGGACGGTCGACACCACAGGCCGTACGGCCACGGCTACCACCGACTATGACGTTGCCGGCAACCCCGTCCGCACCTCCGTCGCCGACGAAACCGGCACCCTCCGCTCCACAACTAGCATCTTCGACGACCGGGGCATGCTCATGTCCACCGTGGGCGCACGCGGAACCGTCACCGGAGCTGACCCGACCGCGCACACCACCAGCTACCGCTACGACGCTCTCCTCCGCCTCGTCGAGACCAAAGCACCTCCCATCGAGGCGGAGGAGAACGGCTCCACGCCCACTACGACGCGTCCGACCATCCTCGTTGGTTACAACACGTTTGGGGACGCTACGGAGGGCCGTGATCCACGTGGCGCTGTCACACGTACTTCGGTCGACAAACTCGGCCGCCCGACGGACGTGACGCTCCCCTCCTACACCCCGCCGGGTGCAAGCGAAGCCCTCGCAGCGGTCTCGCACACCACCTACGACGCGCTCGGCCGCACCGCGTCCATCACCGATCCCCTCGGCCGGATCGCCCGCTTCAGCTACGACCAGCTTGGCAACCTGACCCAGCAGACCGACCCGGCCCCGGGCGCCACGACCACCACTCTGAACGAGCCCAGCCCGTTCGAAACCGCGCAGACCGACCTGGGCGGCGCGGGTATCACCCGTTACACCTGGACCCCGACCGGTCTCCAGCTCTCGGCCACCACGCCGACCGGTGCGCGCACCGAAGCCACGTACGACGAACTCGGCCGCCAGCTCACTGCGACAGCGGTCGAGCGCTATCCGGCTCTGCAGAACCTGACCAGCCGCTTCGTCTGGGACGATGCGGGAAACCAGACGGCGTCCACCACGCCGGCTGGCCGGACCGCCACGGGCGTGTTCAACGCGGCCGGTGAACCAGTGACCGTTACCGCTCCCGCCGCAGGTGTGACCCGCTTCTCCTACGACGGCCTCGGCCGCACGACTGAGACAACCGACGCGGCCAACCGCAAGACCCAGTTCGTCTTCGACGGCTTGGACAACATCATCGAGACGAAGGACTACGGCAACGGCGCCACTGTCCTGCGCACCACCAAAGCCACCTACGATCAGGACGGCAACCAGGTTTCGATGACAGGACCGACCGGCAGCTCCAGCACGTTCACCTACGACGCACTGGGACAGATGGTCAAACAGACTGAAAAGGTGTCGGAGACCGACGCAATCACCACGACCTTTGGGTACGACGCCAACGGCAACCGCACTCGCCTCACCGACGGCCGCGGAAACACCACCCGCTACACCTTCAACACCTGGAGCCTGCCCGAGTCCACCATCGAACCGGTCACCACCCAGCACTCGGCCCTGAACAATCGCATCTGGACCACCCTGTACGACGCCGCCGGCCAGCCCGTCACCGAGCTCCTGCCCGGCGGGGTCAAGCGGCAGCGCGCCTACGACGGCCTCGGCCGCCTCACCCGCGAGACCGGCTCCGGCACCGCCGTGGCCACCCAGCCGCGCACTCTCGGCTACGACCTCGACGGGCGCCTGACCGAGGCTGGCGGCGACGGACCCCTCGCCGGGAATACCTACGCCTACAACGACCGCGGCCAGCTTTTGCACGCCCAAGGCCCTTCCGGCGAGACGCGCTACACCTACGACAACGACGGCGCTATGACTGAGCGCTCCACCCCGCAGAACACCACCGAGTACGGCTATGACGGCGCGGGCCGT
Organism: Streptomyces sp. NPDC058877; assembly: GCF_042742855.1. Lineage (NCBI taxonomy): Bacteria > Bacillati > Actinomycetota > Actinomycetes > Kitasatosporales > Streptomycetaceae > Streptomyces > Streptomyces sp. NPDC058877. The sequence goes on from NZ_JBHYMF010000035.1 coordinate 4,904, forward strand.
CTGGAGTGGCTGTGGAACGAAATGACCGGCGCTGACATCTGGTACACGTGGGACGCCGCCGGTCGCCCGACCACGCAGGCATATGTGGTCCAGAAGGAGGGGTCCGGGGAGTGGGTGGAGTCGGCGCGACGCTCCTACAGTTATGACAGCTTGGGCCGCCTCATCGACGATGCCGTCACCACCCCGGACGAGGCCACCGAGATCCTCTCCACGTCATACGGCTACGACCTCGCCGATCGTCTGACCTCCAAGGAGACAACGGGCACGGCGGGAGCGGGCAAGAACACCTACACCTACGACCTGGCCGGCCGACTGATCTCGTGGACCAAGGACAACATCACCACCGCGTACGGTTGGGACGCGGCCGGCAACCGCGTGCGGGCAGGTGCCAGCACGGCCGCCTACGACGGGCGCAATCGCCTGGTCAACGACGGCCAGGCGACATACGACTACACATCTCGCGGCACCCTTGCCGCCATCCGGACAGGCAGTGATACACGGGCCCTTGCCTTCGACGCCTTCGAGCGCAAGGTGAGCGACGGCTCGGCCACCTACACGTACGACTCCCTGGACCGTGTCGCGACCTACGGCCCGACCGCTTTCCGCTACGACGGCGGCTCCAACAACCTGCTGAACGACGGAACTTCGGAGTACGGCCGCACCCCTGACGGTGCCTTGCTGTCCTCGACCGATGGCACCACGGCCCAGTGGGCCGTCACCGACCAGCACACCGACCTGATCGCCAACCTCAACCCCGAGGGCACCACCGTCCGGGCCTCCCGTACCTACGACCCCTTCGGCAAGACCACCGCGACCAACGGCACCAACCCCACCGTCGGCTACCAGTCCGGCTGGACCGACACCACCACCGGTGACGTCAACATGGCCGCCCGCTGGTACCAGCCCGGCATTGGCCGCTTCACCTCACGAGACACGTGGCTACTCGACCCGTCTCCCGCCAGGGCTTGATCAAGTTCCCTGGGTGTCCGGGTTGTTGGTGATGCCCAGGAGGGGGAGGGCTCGTTCGGGCTGGTCGCGGATTGCGCGGGTGGTCTTGGCGATGTTGACGGCTCCGAGGGTTTTGAGAAGGCCGATGGCGAGGTTGCGGAAGGTGGCCATGGCGCGGGGTGCGGTGCCGGTGTGGAGGGTGGAGGCGTCCTCGGCGTAGGTCACGTCTCTCACATGGTGCAGGGCCTCGACGGCCCAGTGGCCGCGGACGGCGGCGGCGAGTTCGGCCGGGGTGGTCTGGTGGGCGTCGAGGCTGGTGACGGCGTAGATGGTTTCGCGGCTCTCGCGCTCGCCGGTCTGTTTGCGGCGTCGGTGGACGCGGAGGGCGAGGCGGCCGTGGGGGAAGGCGATCCCGCCGAGTTCGTCGGCGATGCCGCAGGTCTTGATCGAGCGGGACTCCCGGCGGCCGTGTCCGGTGGAGGAAGCGGTGTGCTGGACGGCGATGTCAGGCCAGGGCAGGGCGGCGAGCTGCCGGTGGGCGGTCGGCTGATTCCGCTTGATCATGGCGATGTAGTGGGCGTTCTTCGTCTCGACCAGCCAGGTGACGTTCGCCTTGACCGAGTGCAGGGCGTCGAAGGTGACGACGGTGCCGGTCAGGTCCAGCGGTTCGAGCAGGGGCCGGAAGTGCGCGGTCTCGTTCGTCTTGGTTCCGACCTCCGCCTGGGCGAGGGTCAGGGCCCGGTGGTGAGTGACGGCGGAGAGCAGGTGTCTGCGGCCGGCGTTCAGGCGGGCCGATCCTCGCAGTGCCTTGCCGTCCACGGCGATCACCTGTCGTTTCCCCGAGACTGTTCCCGCGGTGTTCCGGGCGGTGAGGTAGGCGCCGACTGCTTGGTCCAGGGCGTCACCGTCGACGGCCGCGAGCACGCGGCCGATCGTGGTCCGCGAGGGGGCACGGCGCCATCTGAGCGGATGCCGGCGGACTCCGAGGGCCGTCAGCACGGTGTCCGGGGCCCGTGCCGCCCACTCGGCGATCTCATCCACACTCCTCATTCCGGAGACGGCCGCGCAGGCACAGACGAGGAGGATCGCGGTCAGCGAGTACCAGCGGCCCCGCCTCGCCCGCGGGTCGGGCACCCGCTCCAGAAAGGGCCGCAGGTCAGCGACTTGACTGGCATCCAGCGGACCCAGCTTCACCAGCACCGGCGGGATGAGAGAAGATGCAGCGGCAGGCACGGGCCACCTCATGATCGTTGAGCTTCGACACCCCAATGATCACGAAGCCCGTGCCTGCTCCGCTATGCACCCCAACCGGTCACGGCCCGACCAACCGCCCGACCCCGGAACTCGCCCAAGCCCTGCTCGCCATCACCGGTGAACCAGTGGAACAGCACGAGACGGCCGTCGATCAGCCAGAGGTCGTTGCCGGGGGAGCAGGGCTCAGGCCGAACGCTAGCCTCGCGCTTTCATGAGGCGGGGCGTCCGAGGCTTGATCAAATAAGCGGAGAGTGCTTCTGACCTGCAACGATGGGACTTGTCTAGGGTCCTGTTGGCTGCACGGAAAGAAGCACTCTCCAGGTGAAGAAGCGTATCGGGTCCTACCCGCGTGTCCGCATCGAGGGCGGCGGCCGGACGGTGGTCTCGCAGGCCGGGGGCGTGCTGCTGGTCGAGACCGTCCGCAAGGTCGGCTTGGACAGCGCGATATCCGCGGCGCTGACGCCGTGGCGGAAGTCGCGGGCGGTGCACGATCCGGGCAAGATCCTGCTGGACGTGGCCCTGGCGGTCGCCGCGGGCGGGGACTGCCTGGCGGATGTCGCCATGCTGCGGGCCGAGCCGGCCGTGTTCGGACCGGTGGCCTCCGACCCGACGGTCTCCCGCCTCATCGACACCCTCGCGGCCTCCGGGGAGAAGGCCCTGCGGGCCATTCGCGGCGCGCGGGCTGACGTCCGCGAGCGTGTCTGGCGGTTGGCCGACCGGAAGGCACCTGATGCGGGCGGGACGGTGACAGTGGACCTCGACGGGGTGCTGGTGATCGCACACTCGGAGAAGGAGGACGCCGCACCCACGTGGAAGCGAACCTACGGCCACCACCCGCTGATGGGGTTCGTCGACCACGGACCGGGCGGCACGGGTGAACCGGTCGCGGCCCTGCTCAGACCGGGCAACGCGGGATCGAACACGGCCACCGACCACATCACCGCCGCGCAACTGGCCTTGGCCCAGCTGCCGAAGAAGCACCGGCGCGGGCGCCGGACCCTGATCCGCACCGACTCCGCGGGCGGCACCCATGACTTCGTCGCCTGGCTCGCTCAGCGAGGACGGTGGCTGTCCTACTCGGTCGGCATGGTGATCACCGAGCAGGTCCATCAGCATGTGCTGAAGGTTCCGGCATCAGCCTGGACGGCGGCCGTCGAGGCCGACGGCGAGATACGCGACGGCGCCTGGGTCGCTGAACTCACCGGCGACGTTCTGGACGGCTGGCCCAAGGGTATGCGGCTGATCGTCCGCAAGGAACGGCCGCACCCCGGTGCCCAGTTGCGGCTCACGGACGCGGACGGCATGCGGCTGACCTGCTTCGCCACCAACACCCCTGGCCGGCCGATCACCGAGCTCGAACTCCGTCACCGGCTGCGGGCCCGGGCCGAGGACCGCATCCGCGCCGCCCGGGCCACCGGCCTGCGCAACCTGCCCCTGCACCGCACGGCCCAGAACCGGCTCTGGCTGGAGATCATGCAGATCGCTCTCGACCTGCTGGCCTGGATGCCGATGCTCGCCCTGACCGGCAAGGCCAGACTCTGGGAGCCCCGCCGACTACGGCTCCGCCTGTTCACCGCGGCCGGACAGCTCGTGACCACCGGCCGCCGACGAATCCTCCGCCTGGCCCGGCACTGGCCCTGGACCGGTCACATCACCGCAGCCCTCGACCGGCTCACCCAACTGCCCGCCCCTGACTGACCAGCGGATTCCCCGTCCCTTCGACAGCACCACCGGCCCGGAGCAGTGGAAACCGGCGCCACCCCGAGGCGACACTCGGGCCCTCAGCCTGCACACCCTCAGCCCACGGCACGAAAACGGTCCACCGACTCCGTCGGCGGACCGTCATGAAACTTCGAGGCTAGAGGCAATACCAGTGACTTAAAGGATCGGGTCTCAGCTTCGTGGGGCCTTCGTCGGTGGGTTGATCGAGGCTGTGCGCCAGTGCGGGGCGATGGCGACGGCCTCGGCTGGGCTCCGGTCGGGCTGGGGAGGGCGTCGGTGTTCGTCGCGTTTGACGCCGAAGCCGGACATCTTGCGTTTGATGACGCGGGGGTTGAAGCGTCTGCGGCGAGCGGGCAGCAGGTGCCGGGCTATCTCGTGCAGGCCCTCTGCCAGGGCTGCGGCCAGGTGGTCAGGGGGAAAAGGCCGCCTGTGCGGTGACCTGTCGGCGCGCGAGGCGGATGCTGCGGGTGAAGGAGAGCCGGTCGGCGTCGAGTTGGGCGGCGTCCGCAGTGACGTGCATGAGGCTGCGGATCGCGTAGTGGACGAGCAGGTGGCCCCAGACTTCCTGCTCGACGCCCTCAGGTGAACGGGACCGCAGGACCTGGGCGGGGCCGCGCTGATGGGTCTTGAGCTCGTCCAGTGCGGTCTCGATCTCCCACCGCTCGTGATAGAGGGCGGCAAGGTCGGTGGCGGGGGCGGCGTCGGGGTCGAGGATGGTGGTGATCAGTCGGTAGGGCGCATCCTGCTCCGGGAGGCCCGGGCCTTGCAGGGTGTACTCGATGACCCGCACCACCTCGGGGTCGGCGCGTTTGCGGTGGTCCTTCGCGGTGACGATCTCCGACAGGTACGAGCCGTCGGGCAGTTCCTGACGGACCGGCAGTACCTGGTGGGCGCGGACCCGCCACAACAGGTCCGCGCCGCCGGCCGAGGCCGCCCGCCACAGCTCCAGGCCGGTGAACCCGCGGTCGGCCAGCAGCAGATCCCCTACGCCGAGATGACCGAACAGGCTGCGGGCCAGGGCCGGTTCGGATGATGACAGCGGCCCCAGAGCGGCGGCAGTGATGGCGTGGGTGCCACACTCGGCCAGTGCCACCATCCGCACCTGCGGATACGCACATCGCTCGGTCCGATGGGTCTTCGGCCGCCCGAAGTACGCGGCGTTCGCCTCGCTGTCGGGCACGTCGAAGACCGTGCCGTCGACCGCCACCAGCCTCCACCGCCCATACCGGGCACCCCGGGTCCCCTCGGTCGCCAACGGCCGGGCAACCTCGGCGAACAGCGCCTCCAAAGGCTCCGGCCCCAGCTTCACCCGCGCCCGCGAGATCGCCGCCGTGGTCGGCACCTGCCACGCGCCCGACCAACGCTTCGCCCAGGTCAGCCCCTGCGTGAGCAGTCGCGCGACCTCCTCGTACCCCTGCCCAGAGAACAAGCACATCGCCAGCACGAAGTACACCACCACCCGCGGCGGCAGTAGCCGCGTGCGCTGGCCCGAGCGACCGGACTCGGCGATCACCCGGTCCACCAGCTCCGGCGGAAACGTACGCGTCAGCAGCCCGACCGCGATCCGGTCCGACAACCGCTCATCCGTCTCCGGCTTGACCTGCCCAGGGCGTGGCATCCAGGCACCTCCTGGATGCCACGCTACCAGCAGCGACCCTTAAGTCACTGGTATTGAGGCTAGAGGATGTTCCAGGGGAGCTGCGTGTCCCTCCTCCTAAGCCCGTCGAATCGCCGCCGGATCTCACTCAAAGACTCAGGAGCATGTCGAACTTTTCGTGCGTTAGTGGTGATCATGCGCAGCTCCCGAATATCACGCAAAACCGAGTAGCCGGCGTATTTCGTTACGTCCCACCCGTAGGTGCTCGCGAAGGCTTGGTAGTGAGCTTGGCCGTAGCCGAACCGCCGACAGTGGACTTCGACCGTGACGAGGTCCCATTCCGGCTGACCATGGGCGACCGTGTCCCAGTCGCACAGCACCGCAGATCCGTCGGTGGTGTGCAACGCGTTTCGGTGCTGTGGGTCGCCCTGTATCAGCCCGGGGGGAAGAGCGAAGTCGACTCCCCACAATGCCCCCTCGAGTCGGTCTGCCTCCTCCTCCATGTATCGGATGGCTGCGGCAGGGAGACATGTGATCGCGGTCAGTGAGCGGCGGATAGCACGGATGTTGTCGTGCTCAGCAAGTGCGATCGGGGGCGGAGGCAGTGAGTGGAGCGCCTTGAGGGGACCGGCCAGCTGCCCGGCCGCCACCGGGTGCTCGGGTTGCGGCAGGTAGGTCCAGAAGGTGACAGAGTGCCCATCGACGATCAGCGGCTGATCGCAAGGGTGCAGCGGGGCGGTAGGAAAGCCTGCTTCGATGAGCCAGCGTACGAAGGTGACCGTGCGCGCAACGCTCTCGACGTCTGTTCCCTTCCGAGCAATCTTGGCCACCACCTGCTCCTTCTCCAGGAGGAGAACCGCGTTGGTGTGACCGCGCAGCAGACGCGCATCACGGCTGTCGAGGCCGGCCTTCGCGCATGCCCGCTCTAGTACCTGGTACATCTCGAACTCGTCGAACCCACCCGGGGCCGGCGTGATTGTCATGTCGCACAGGCTTACCGACACGGGCCCGTCCTGTCACATCCGGCCTGGCGGAAGCTCGATGATCTCAAGAAGCTCGCGCGCCGCCCGGCCTGTCCGTATCACCGCCGGAAGGACCTCTACAACCTCGCGGGCTCTTTCCTCCACGATCGGTGTGCGGTGGGCGGGGTCCATCCGCAGGAAGGTAGCGCCGGCCAGCTGGCACGCTTCGTCAGGGCTTCGGTCCCGCGCGTAGCAGATGGCTGCTTCAAGCCGGAGGAGGGCAGGATCGATCCCTGTCTTGTCCTGGTAGAGGACGAGCGCCTGCTCCTGGACCTGGCGGGCCTCGCGCGTGTGCCCGAGAGCGGTCAGCGTCCCGCTCTTGTAGAGCAGGTAGCGGCGCTCCGGAAAGGCGAAGGCATCGTCCGCCGAGTCTCCGCCGAACTGTTCAAACACCTTCGTCGCGTAGCGCAGTGCGGCCTCGGCCTCGGCCTCGGCGCCAAGCTTGGCCAGGGCCCGCGCCTCTGCTGCTGCCGAGAAGGCGTGCGTGGCGCTGGTTCGTGCTCTGCTGCTGATCACCCTGGCCTCCCGGCACAGATTCACCGCCTGGGTGATCGGACCGTAGTAGAAGGGCAGCATCGCGGCCTGAGCCCTGACGCGAGCTCGAAGCTCCGAGTTTCCGCTGTCGTCCGCAGCGGTACGCGCTGTGGCGTACCAAGATCGCGACCGCGTGAGGTCGCCAAGCTTCATGAGCGCGTCGGCAGTCAGCGTGGAGAGCATCGCAGTCAGCTCCGAGAGCCGAACTTGGACGGCGGCCGGCTGTCGGCATGCGGCCAGCTCCTCGACCTCGGCAAGGAGGTCCAGAAGGCGGGTGAGCATCAGGGCCGGCGGGGTGGAGATGTACTCCTGGCTGGCCCAAAGGACCATCTCGTCGATGTGGTCCAGCTGGCTGGAGTTGACCGTCGCGGAGGCCAGGGTACGGTCCACCGCACGCCGCGCGGCGTCGACCCTGTGCGAGAGGTGCTCGGCAGCCGTCGGGATCCGCTCGCCGATGGCGGACATGGAGGTGATCTCGGCGCGGTGCCCATGCCGGGACTCTGCCCGGAGGACGATGCCGGCGACGGCCTCGGTGTCTTCCAGGCCCAGATCCCCGGGCGAGCAGCCATAGAAGGCGGCGAGCACGAGCACGGTGGTGCGAAGCGGTTGATGCCCTCCCGTTTCCCAGAGCCGCAGCTGTTCCACGGTGACCCGGGGGCCCCTGTCCAGGTCAGAGACGAGCTCGCGGATCTGGTCCGCTGCCTCGGTCAGGGTGAGGCCCTTGGCCAGACGCTGTGCGCGCAAGGGGGAGACGGAGCAGTGCGCCTGAATTGTACGGGCGATCTCGTCGGTTGAGTGTCCGCGTTCGGCACCGCTCGCACGTAACCGCTTTGCGCAGGACGGACGATGAGGTCCAGGGCCACGTCGCATGGAGTTGATTCCCTTCGAACTCGCCGACCAGCGTACTGACATGCTGTCCGCTCTGCGTCAAGAAGACGCGGCTCCGTCAAGTACGGCCCTGGAATACGTGAAGCGTCACGCAAGCCAGTCACGTTTACGTGAACCGTCACGGTTGCCGCTCGTGGTGCACGGGGGCAACTCTTGCCCTCCTCGGGCTTCCCGAGACCACAAGCCGCTCGCCGGCCACGACACCTGACGGTCTTGGCTCGTGAGCCTGCGGGTGCCGCCGCGCTCCGGACATCGGCCGGCGGCACCCGCCATCCAGGATTGGGGGTGCGCTCAATGACGTCGACTCGGAAGACCGGGCAGTTCCTCGCTGTCCTGGCGCACGATGTCGAGGCGGAACTGGCTACGATCCATCTCGCGAACTCGGGACAGGCCGTGCCCCAGTCGCGGCAGTTCCTCCAGGAAGAGCTCATGGGCTGGGGATTCAGCCGCAAAGACGAGCTGACGGACCGCGTCCTTCTCGTGGCCAGCGAGCTGGTGACGAACTCCGTGCTTCATGGTCGAACTCGGCCGGCGGGCGAGACCGAGACGCTCGGGCTGTCGCTCTCCGTCAAACCCGGCGCGGCACTCGGCATCCTGGTGACTGACAACTCGCCGAATGTTCCCGCGCCGGTGTTCCGGCCCGACACCGCGGACGGTGGGCGCGGTCTCCGGCTCGTCTCCGCGATTGCCGACCACTGGACGGCGGCTCCCGCGACACGTGATGGAGAGGTTGTCGGCAAGGGAGTGTGGGCCTTCTTCCGCTGGCCGGGCGAGGCGGAGGTACCCGCTCGTAAGCGTGCGGTCGCCTCGATCGGATGCACGGCTGTGGAGGCGCGGTGATCGTCGCCATCGGCGGTCGGCAGCGTACGGGCAAGTCGGAATTGGCCAGACATCTCGCGATCGTCATCGGCGGGGTCCTGCTCGACCTCGCCCAACTGCGAACCGTGATGTTCCCTACGTCCCGCACCACCTCGCACGAGCAAGCGGCCCGCCTCTACGAGTGGCTGTTGCAGGCCGCGGTGTGGAATCTCCACCAGCGCCCCACTTCCCCGGTAGTCCTCGATGCTCATCCCCTCACACGGGCCCGCGATGTGCGAGCGCTCCGGCATCTCGCCGGCGGTATAGGCCACCGCCTTCACGTCATCGAATGCGTCCGCACAGCCCCTGTGTCGGAGGATCCCGCTCAAAAGGCCCACAAGGACGCTGAAGGGCCCCCGGGAGACGCCGGGAGCGCGGGTTCGATTCTGGCTCCGAAGATCGTCGTGGACACCCAACAGCCCATGGCCGAGTGCATCGCGGAGATTCTGCACGCACTCGCCGACTCCCCTAAAACTGCGCGATTTCCGCACGCGCCGCATCCCTATGCCAGCGAGCCTCCCACGGCTCATTCCTGCCACTGATAGCCGCACGACGCACGGAGTAGAGCGAACGTCCGTCTGGCTCCCTGGCTCCTCCCGGCCTCCGAGCGCTCGGCAATCTCCGCTCGTGCCCCCCGGGAACTGACCACCGGAAGCCGCCGGCTTGCTCGTCCACCGCTCCCGTCTCCTGCCGTACCCACAAGGACTCCCACCATGTGTCAGCACCAACCCCCGTGCCCGAGCGCCGACTCCGCAGACCGTGAGGCGGCCCGTCTCTCGGCCCATCACCCCGAGCAGGGGTGGAGCCTTCTGTGCAACGGCGTCCTGCTCTTCGAGGACACCGGTGAGCTGCTGCCCGACGGCCAGATCATCGCCCCGCACCGTCCCATGACCGCGGCGGTGGCCGCGTGAGCGCCCTGCCCGCCATCCCGCACCAGCACGCGGTCGACCGCGTGCCGGTCGTCGGCCCGCGAATCGAGGACCATGCCCTGCTGGGCGACCAGAAGGGCAGTGCCCTGGTCCGCCGGGACGGCAGCATCGTCTGGCTGTGCATGCCTCGGTTCGACGACGCGGCCGTCTTCGCCGGCCTCCTGGGCACGGAGGAGCACGGCTTCTGGCAGATCGCGCCCACCGTGCTCATGGACGGCACCGCCATCCCCGCCTCCGGCCGCCAGTACGCGGGCAACTCGCTGATCCTGCAGACCACATGGAGCCACGCCACGGCGAGCGTCGTCGTCTCCGACTTCATGGTGCCCGGCGGTGGCTCCCCGCGCCTGGTGCGGGTCGTGACCGGGCTCTCGGGCACGATGACCATGCGGTCGCTGCTGCGGGCCCGCCCCGACTACGGAGCCATCGTCCCCCGGATCGTCGAGTTCGACGGGCACCACGCGATCGACCTGCCGGAGCACGACGGTGGCCGGCTGTGGCTCGACGCCACCGTCCCCGTGCACGTCGACCGCGCCGACCTCGTCTCGGATTTCACCGTCACCGCCGGCCAGACGGTCGCCTTCGGCCTCTCCTGGCGCGAGGGCGTGGACAGTCCGCGGGCCGTGCCCGTCGACGATTCCCTGCTGAAGTTCAGCCTGGACTTCTGGGAGGCGTGGGCGGAGCGCTGCACCTACTCCGGCCCCGATCGCGAGGCGGTCGTCCGCTCCCTGATCACGCTGGGCGCCCTCGTCTACTCCCCGACAGGCGCGATCGTGGCCGCGCCGACGACCTCGCTGCCGGAGGAGATCGACGGTGTCCGGAACTACGACTACCGCTTCGCCTGGCTGAGGGACGGGGCGCTCACCGCCGGAGCCCTGCGCAAGTACGGCTATCTGAGCGAGGCGCTCGCCTGGGTGAGCTGGGCTGTGCAGGCCACCCACGGCCAGGACCGGCGGCAGATCATGTTCGGGGTCGGCGGCGAGAGGGACTTGCCGGAGAGGGAGCTGGGCTGGCTGCCGGGGTACGAGCAGTCCACGCCGGTCCGTATCGGCAACGCCGCCGCGGACCAGCTCCAGGTCGACGTCTACGGCGAACTCGCCGTAGAGCTCTACGAACTCGCCCAGGCGGACAGCAGCTGGTCCCGGTGGCTCGGTTCGTTCATCGTCGCGCTCGCCGAGGAGCTGGAGCGGGTCTGGGACCGGCCCGACTCGGGCATCTGGGAGATGCGCGGTCCGGAGCGCCACTTCACCCATTCCAAGATCATGGCCTGGGTGACCTTCGACCGCGCCGTCCGCGCGATCGAGGCCAGCCACGCCGACGGGCCGCTGGAGCGGTGGCGGGCGCTGCGCGAGACGATCCACGCCGAGGTGTGCGAGAAGGGCTTCGACGACGACCTCGCCTCCTTCACCCAGTCGTACGGGTCACGGGAGCTGGATGCCTCGCTCCTGCACGCCATGCTCGTGGGTTTCCTGCCCGCCGACGACAAGCGGGTGATCGGCACCATCGAGGCCGTCCAGCGTGAGCTGGGCACCGACGACGGACTCGTCCTGCGCTACCGCACCGCCGGCGACGATGTCGGGGCCGACGGATTCCCCGGCGACGAGGGACGCTTCCTCGTCTGCACCGGGTGGCTCGCCGAGTCCCTCGCCCTGATCGGCCGGCCCGACGAGGCCCGCATCGTCCTCGGCAGCCTCCTCGCCGTCCGCAACGGACTCGGCCTGCTCGCCGAGGAGTACGACCCGGCCACCGGCCGCCAGCTCGGCAACTTCCCTCAGGCGTTCAGCCACGTCGGTCACCTCGGCGCGACGGCCGCACTCGCGGACCTCCCTGCCTTCAGCTCGCCCCACCTAGTGGGAGCGGAGTCGTGACGGCCTGGACGCACACCCGCTCGTTCGTGGGCGGCTGGGACATGCCTTCCTGGATATCGGGCAGCAGCGAGACCCTCCGCGCTCGCTGTGGCGAGGACTTCACCGCGGTCCGCGTCCCGGCCGACCTCGCCCGCCCGTCGCTGACCGCGCTGGGCCCGCGCACCGGACCCGTGCTCGCCAACAGCACCACGCGAGCATGGCACTTCCTGCTGCCGCCCGATTCCGTCCTCCCGCACGACTGGCCCTACGGCGTCCGGGTCATGCCGAAGGGCAGACCCATAGGCATCCCGCCGCTGACAACGACCGGCGGCCGGGACGTTCACTGGGCCGTGCCCCCCGGCCAGGGCGTCACCTCGCCCGCCGACCTTCACCGCGTCCTGCACGGCCCGCTTCTCCCTGCCGTCCTCACCCATGCCCCGACGGGACCACGACTCCCCAGCAGGGCACCGGCCCGCGTCACCGCCCCGTCCAAGCCGCGCCCGCTCACCCCGGCCCAGCTGACAGTCGGGCGACTGCTGCTCACCGGCGCGTCGGACACGCAGATGGCCGAGGAGCTGGGAATGCCCGTCGGGACCATCCGCCAGCACCTGAGCCGGATCGGCCGCTACTTCGGCGCGCCCACCGCCGTCCGCAAAGCCGCCGCCCTGCTCGCAGGCGGCCACGTCGCTCCCCCTGCCGTGTCGATGCTGGCCCCCGAGCTTTCCCCAGCCGACCTCGCCGTCCTGCGCGTCCTCGCCGGCCTCGCCACGGACGACGACCTCCCAGACGAACTCCGGTCCAGCGGCCCGTTCCTCGACCACGTCGACGAGCTGCGCGAACGGTGCAGAGCCCGCACCGACCCGCACCTCATCGCCCTGGCCGCCTTCTGGGGCCTCCTGCCCAGCCTCTTCAACCCCGCCTCCGGAAAGGAGCAGCCGTGACCCACAAGGCACGCTTACCCGTCCCCGCCACCCGAGTCGGATGGTCCGCCTTCGATCTCCTCGAAACCATCCCCGGCCTCATGATCCTCGGCATGAACGCCGTCGGTATCACCCTGGCCGGAAGCCTGGTCGCCCACGAGATCGACAGCGCCCAGGAACGCGCCGCCGCGTCCGCGCCGGACCTGGAGCCGCACGCCGAAGAGCAGCCGCAGTACGCGGCCAACGCCACGGCCAGCAGCACCCACATTTACCGCTACGAACCCCACGCGCTGGGCCCCGCCCACCACACCGTCCCGATCCACGATGGCGACCACAGCAAGGAGGTCTGGTCGTGACCCGCGGAACCTTCGCCCCATACATCGGCGACCGGCCGCCCACGCTGGAGGAACTGGACCAGGAGCTGGAGAAGATCGCCACCGAGCACCCGGCGGCCTGCGCCCTCCGCGAGATCGGCCGCTCCCGCGCCGGCCGTCCCATGCTCATGCTGACCATCCCCGGAGGCCCCGAGCACGTCCTCGTCATCGGCGCCCCGCACCCGAACGAACCGATCGGGCTCGCGGTGATCCCCGCGCTCGCCCGGTACATCGCCGAACACCCCGAGGACCGCAAGACGGTCACCTGGCACCTCGTGGGATGCGCCGACCCCGACGGCGTCGCGGCCAACCAGGACTGGTGGTCGAGGACCTGGCCTCCGACAATGGCGTCGTACCACCGCGGCCTGTACCGGCCCACGGCCGCCGCACAGCCCGAGTGGACCTTCCCCACGGAGTCGTTCAACGCGCCCCTGCCGGAGACCCGCGCCCTCATGAGCGTGATCGACGACGTGCGGCCGGCCCTGACCGTCTCGCTCCACGGGAGCGACTCCGGCGGTGTGTGGGCGATGACCTCCCGTGCCGAGCCCGGCCTCGCTCCGGTCATGGCGGACCTGGCGGCCCGGTACGGCTTGCCCGTCGAGGAGACGCCCTCGGACTGCATCGGCCTCCCCTCCATCGGGACCGGCGCCTACCTCCTGGCACCTCCGGCCGTCGCCAAGGTGGACGGCGACAGCAGCAGGGGCGACGACCAGGAGTGGAAGCCCGCCGGATCCAGCAGCGCCCACTACACCGACCGGCACGGCGGCCTCGGCGTCTTCACAGAGGTCCCGATGTGGGCGTCCACCTCCCTCAAGCTCTCGCCCCAGGAAGCCATCGGCATCCTCGAAGACGCCCGCCACGTGCTCGGCGACCTCATCGCCGAGCACGCCGCAGTCCCGAACGAGGAATCTGTGTTCCTGTCCGCCGCGAAGGAGATTCTCTCGATCCTCCCCGTGATGATCCGGCAGATCCAGCAGAGCCCCGGATCCGGCAAGGGGCAGGACCTGGTCCTCCTCGTCCCGGCGCGCGCCGCGGGCATGCTCCTGCGCCACAGCAACCAGCCCCTCGCCACCGGCCCCTACAGCAACCAGCTCCACGAGCGGCGAGCCAAGACCGAGGCCATCCTGCTCGCCTGGTGCCGCCGGGCGGAACAGGCCCTCCGCCCCCGGCCCCTTCCGCTGTCCCACACCGCCGGATACCAGACGGACTTCGTCCTGGCCATGGCCCGGACGCTTCCGCCGGGACCCCCGGTCGGCGTCGGCGCGGCGACCGACGGCCCCCGCTGACCAGCCGGCCGCCAACGGCCAGCCCCGCCTGCGGCATCAGTTCCTACCGGGTGGCGCAGGCGCCCGTCACCCGCACCACCCACGGACGCCTTGCTCACCCCGAAGGCCGCACCGTACTCCCTTGTCCCCGACCACCCTTCTCTGTCTCCCGGAGCCCCTCTGTGACAGCGGCACCCGAGATCCACACCAAACCGCCCTTCCTCAACCGCGCCCAGGGCGTGAAGCGGTCGTTCGCCCTGATGCTGATGGGCGAAGGCATCGGTCACGCGGGGTCTGCTGTGCACGCCATCGCCCTACCAGCGCTCGCCGTCCTCTACCTCCACGCCGACCCGGGGCAGGTCGCCCTCCTGGCCTGCGCCGCGAGGCTCCCCGCTCTGGTGGTCGCGCTGCCCGCGGGCGTGGTTCTGGACCGCCACCCGCTGCGCACCATACTGATCTCGACGGACCTGACCGCGGCTGCCCTGGTGAGCGTGATCCCCCTCGCCGCCGCCTTCGACCGGCTGTCGATGCCGCTCCTCTACGCCGTCGCCCTCGCCCTGGGCACCGCATCGACGCTGCACTCGGCCACGTCGCTCGCGGCCATCCCCAGGCTGGCCGCTCCGGGACAGCTGCACCAGGCCCACGCCCGCCTCACTGCCGTGTTAACCATCGCCGGCACTACCGGCGCCGCTTTGGGCACTCTCCTCGTGGCCACAGTCGGCGCAGCCCGGGCCTTCGCCGTCGACGCCCTGTCGTACGTCGTCTCCGCGTGGTGCGCGGCCCGGATCCGCGCCCTGTCCGCCCCCGTCCAAGTTCGGACCGAGCGGCAGCCGGCGATCCTCGCGATTCGAGAGGGCGTCGCCCACTGCGCGAGCGATCGGGTACTGCGTCCGCTGCTCCTGGCCTTGGCCGTTACTGGCGTAGGGGACGGGCTGACCGCACCGCTCCTGCCCTACCACCTTCTGCACACCGTGCAGAAGGGGACCACGGGCCTCGGCATGATCATGGGCGCCGGCAGCCTCGGCGGGCTCATCGGGGCACTCCTCGCTCCCAGGCTCGCCCGCCGGCACGGGACCGGCCTGGTCCTCCTTTGCGCCTGGCCCGTCTACGCGCTGATGCACGTCCCCCCGATGCTCGCCCAGCCGGGCCCAGCCTGGCTCGCGATCCTCGTCGGCAGCGGATTCCTCCATTGGGCGACGGCGACCTGTATCGGTACGACCCAGCGTTCCATACAGCAGCAGACCAGCCCTGCACGACTCCGCTCTCGCGTCCAGCAGACCAGCCTGTGGCTCACCACCGGAATCCTGCCGCTCACCGCGCTTGCCGCCGGCGCCCTCAGCACCCTCATCAGCGTCCGCGCCGTGATGGCCATCGGGGTGATCGCCCTCCTGCTGCCCGTGGGGATGTTGTGGCGCTCACCCGTCCGACGTCTGACGGCCAAGGACGAGGGGGGCGCTCAATGAAGCTGTCCGACAACGGCGAAAAGCAGCAGGCCCACTGCTCTGAAACGGACGCTCCCCTGCGTCGCCGCCCAGCGGAGGATTCCGATCCCGTACCAGCGGAATGGACTGGAACAGCTGAGGGCAGCTCAGCGTACGGCCGGTACACCGGGCAGCGTGCGCTGCCACTGGGTGGGTTCCATCGCGGCGGCGGCGTCCGCGAGGCTGCGGGCGGAGTCTGTCTTCAACGCGGCGCGGCACCTTTCGATCTTGCCGTCGGTGCGGTAGCCGACCGCCCGGTACTCCAAGGCCCGGTAAAAGCAGTCCAGTTTGTCGGCGTCGCGCGCGCACCTGGCTTCGAGGGTCTCCCCGACTTCGAACTCCTCGACGGCCGCCGTGACGGCGCTCCCGACGGACGGGTGCGCGCCGGTCACCTGGTCGGCTGTCACCTTCCGCGGGTCAGCGGTCGCGACGTAGCGACGGGTGACCGGCGTCTGATCACCGACACGGGTCTCGTGGAGATCGTGGAGCGCACACAGCAGGGCAGTGCGGGCGGGGTCGGCGCCTTCCATCGCGGCCAGTGCGACGCCGATGACGGTGGTGCGGTGGCTGTGCTCGGCGACGGTCTCGGTGGCAGAGAGGGGAACGCCGTCGTAGGGCCAGCCGGTGCGCGGCTGGTTGCGCAGGGCGCCGGCCTCGAAGAGCAAGGCGGCTGTGGCGGCGGTCTCGGCGTCGGTGGGTGCGTGTTCGGGCACGTCGTTTCTCCTGGCGGTTCGTCAGTTCGGCTGCGAGAGACGGTAGTGGACCGATTCGAAGTCGCGTCGCGATACCGGGGACAGGACCCCGGCGTCGAGGAGCTCGACAGCGCGCCCGCCCAGACGCCGGGCGGCGGCGGGGTCGGCGAGCGGCAGCCAGGGGTGAAGGTGGAGCAGGGTGTGGAGGGAGTGCACGTACAGGTCGACGGTGCCGGGCGCGTCGTGGAGCGAGCCGGCCAGCTGCTGGAACAGGTGGACCGGGCTCCACGCGGTCGGATCCGGCCGGTGGAGGAACCCGTCGTCCGGCTGGGTGGGCGGCATGGAGCCAAGCCAGTAGGCCCAGTAGGCGAGGTTGGCGAGCTCGCTGTGCTGGTCGTCGGCCATGGCGTCGACGAAGTCGCGCAGGGGAACCGGGTCGCCCTGGCGGGCAGCGACCGTCGCGGCGGTGCGGGCCTCGATCCAGCGCGGCGTGTAGTCGCGCAGGGCCAGAGCCGGGCGCATGGTGCGCAGCGCCGCCTCAGCCCAGTCCCCGGCGTCGGGGGCCGGATCGTAGGACGCGAGGTAGAGGCTCTGGCGGCGCAGGAGCAGCCCGCGCTCCCCCGCCCGGTCGGCGCTTTCCGCGGTCCGGCGAAGCTGGGCGAAGAAGTCCGCCCGGTCGGCGGCCGAGAGCTGCGGTCCGGCGGGGACGGGGCCGCGGCGCGTCCGGGTGGCGCGCGACCGCAGGGCGGGCGGGATGATGCCGCGTACCGCCCAGGCGACCAGGTGCGCCGTCTCGCGGGACTGCACCCAGCCCGCCAGCGGGTGGTCGGCGGGGTCGGCCGGCGGGTGCAGCACGGCGGTGAGGATCCGGTCGGCGTCCATCGCGGCCTCCAGCCAGCCGAGCAGGGATCCGTCGGCGCCCAGGAGCGCCAGGCGGCGGCGCAACTGCAGCAGGTCCATCGTGCGGACGTTGCCGAGCGGCCGGCGCCCGCTCTCCCAGCCCTGGACGGTGCCGAGGTCGATATCCAGATGCTCGGCCAGGACGGTCTGCGGGAGGGGGATGCTCTCGCGCAGTATCCGAAGGATGAACCCCGAGACCACGCCGGTAGCGGCCCAGCTCCGGCTCCCGGTCCCCATGTCGGTTCCTTCCGGTCGACCCCGGCTGTGCCCCCTGCCCGCCCGCGCAGACAAACCCGTACCGGGAGTGAGTCTTCTTCAGAACACGGTCTTCCTAGGCTAGTTCGGCGAGCTGAGCCGCGAGTGATGGTTCGGGGCATCGGCCAGAGCGCACAGCGCACTGCCACCCCCGCTCGATGTCCGACCGCCCGGGTGCCGTTGCCCGAATCCCTGTTCCTGCTTCCGGTCCGTCGTGCTCGTACGGGCAGCGACCGGGCCGGTCGACCGTTCGAGAGGAGATCGACGTGCAGCTGAATCGGGCGAACTCCGCGCCGCCCTACCCTGCCGGGCCCAGTGGGCCGACCTGGCTGGTGACTCCCGGTATCGCGCCCGCGCGTTTCGACACGGCGGTCGGCTCCGGCGCCGATGTGGTGCTGCTCGACCTGGAGGATTCGGTGCCGGCCGGGTCCAAGGCCGATGCCCGAGCGGCCGTCCTGGCGTTCGCCGGTGCCCGCACGCGGGGGGCCGGCGGGCCGCTGCTGGGCGTGCGGATCAACGCGGTGGACGGCGCCGAGGGCCTGCGGGACCTTGCCGCCATGGACGAAGGGAGGTTGCGGCCGGACCTCGTCGTAGTGCCCAAAGTTGAGTCGGGCCGCGAGATCGAGGCCGTCGTGCAGGCCGCGCGCGGGGCGCAGACAGCGCCGAAGGTCTGGGCGCTGATCGAGTCCCCGCGGGGAATCGTCGAACTGTCCTGCATCGTGCAGTCACCGGGTCTGGCGGGCGTGCTCTTCGGCGCCGCCGACTACGCGGCGGCGGCTGGGTGCCAGCTCACGTCCCGGGCGATGTGGTACCCGCGCGCTCAGCTCGTCACTGCGTCCGCCGCTGCCGGGATTCCGGCCGTGGACTCGCCCTTCTTCTCTCTCGATGACCAGGACGGGCTGCGCCGGGACGCCCTGGAGGCGGTCGAGCTGGGCTTCGCGGGCAAGGTCGCTGTCCACCCGCGCCAGCTGAGCGTCATCGCGCAGGCGTTCGCTCCGAGCCCGCGCGAGCTCGAGGCGGCTCGTGCGGTGCTCGACGCGGCCTCCGCGGTGGCCAAGGCGGGCGGCGCCATCACCACGGCGGACGGCGTGATGGTGGGGCCGCCGCTCGTCGAGGCCGCCCTCGCCGTCGTCCGCCGAGCCGGCCATCGCCCCGCCGTCACCACCACCTCTGTCACGAAAGCGAGCTGATGATGCAGAAGCAGCAGCCCCCGTCATCCGTCCCGGCTGGGTTCCGCCAGGTGGAGGACGGCCGCCTCCGGGAGGTCGTCGGCCTGGGCCTGGACGACCTCGTGCCCGGCCTGGTCATCGAGCACCGGCCGGCCCGGACGGTGACCGAGGCCGAGCACGTGCAGGTCCTCGCGCTGATGGGCAATGAGGCGCCGGTCCACTCCGACACCGAGTACTGCCGCCGTACCGGCCACCCGCGGGTTCTGGTGTGCGGGATGCTCACCCTCAACATCGTGCTCGGGATGACGGTCCGCACCACCAGCGGCATGACCACCGGCAACCTCGCCCTGGACGAGGTCAGCTGGAAGAAGCCCGTCCACGTCGGCGACACCCTGTCCGCGCGCAGCACCGTCCTGTCCGCCCGCCGCTCGAACAGCCGCCCCGACCAGGGCATCGTCACCTGCCGGGTCGACGGGTTCAACCAGCGTGGCGAGCTGGTCGTCACCGGCACCCGCACCTTCTTCGTCCCCGCCGACCCGGACGTCGTCCGCGACGCCACCGGCTACTAGAAGAAGGGGAGCCACCATGGACGTGGAGTTCACCGAGGCCGACGACGCCCAGTGGGAGGAGTACGACGCTCTGGCCCGCCGCGCCTACGGCCAGCCGGTGCCCGACATCACGCGCCTGGGACCGTACGCGGACCGGCGGGTGGCGCTGCGCGGCGGCCGGGTCGTCGCCGGGGGCATGGGCATGCTCGTGCCGCAGTGGTTCGGCGGCCGGCCGGTGCCCGCCGCGAGCATGGGCTGCGGCTGCGTCGCCCCGGAGGAGCGCGGCGGCCGACTCGCCGCCCACCTCGTGCAGGAGAGGGTGCGCGCCCTGCAGGACCAGGGCGCGGTCCTTGCCACGCTGTGGACGGCCTCCAACGGCTACGTGCGGCGGCTGGGCTGGGAGGCCCCGGCACAGGTGTTCTCCTGGACGGTGCCCACCGCCGCCCTCAAGCAGGCCGCCGCCGACACGATGGAGATCACCCACGGCGACACCGCGCAGCTCGCGGACCTGCGGGACCGGCTGGCCGGGCGGTGGAACGGGCCGTGGCAGCGGCCCGCCTGGTGGGGCACCTGGCAGCAGGAACGGCATCCGGACCTGGAGACGTACGCGTTCGCCGCGCACGGGCGGGAGACGAGGGGTGTCCTGACGACGGCGACGCAGCGCACCCCGGGCGGCCGACAGCTGGTCGTCCACGACTTCTGGGCCGCCGACGCGCCGGCCACGGACGCGATGCTCGCCTTCCTCGGACGGCACCACGGCCGCATCCCCACGGTGATGTTCGAGCGCACCGGGCTGCCGCCCGGCCCGCTGCTGCAGCAGCGCCTCGCGAGCGTCGGCACGGCGACGGCCAGAGCCTGGCATCCGTGGATGCTGCGCGTCCTCGAACCCGCCCGTGCCGTCGAACTGCGCGGCTGGCCCGAGCACGTGGACGACGAGTTCGTGCTCGACCTCGCCGACCTGAACGGCGCCGGTTTCAGCCGCCAGACCCTGAGTATCAGTGCTGGCAGCGCCCGCCTCCTCCCCGGCGGCGCGCAGCGCGGCCGTACCGCCGACGTCACGCTGACCATGGGGCAGTTCTCGCTCTGGTACGCCGGCGGCTACCGCAGTCCGGCCACCGCCGCACTGGCGGGCCTGCGCGGGGAGGACTCCGTCCTCGCCCGCCTGCTCGCCGCCACCGCCGACCGGGAGCCGTGGCTCGCCGACTACTTCTGACCCTCGCACCCCGCCCGTTATCCGGCCGTTGAACCGGCGGGAACCGCAGCGCGCCCCTCGCACCCGCGTGCACGGCCCCACCTAATCCACCCGCTACACCCCCGTTCGGAGACCGATCTTCATGACGACCGCCAAGCCCACCAAGCCCTTCCCGCCCGAGCTGCGCGACTGGGTCGTCGGCCACCTCTCTGGCCTGGACGCGAACGAAGACCGTTCCTGGCCTCGCAGCACCTCCCTCGTGTGGTGCGTGAGCGCGGCCAGCCGGGATGCCTACGTGAAGATCAGTCCCAGTGACCTCGACTTCGAGCGCGAAGTCGCCGGATACGCCTTCACCGCGGCGCACCTGAGCGAGACGGAGGCGCCGCGGCTGCTGGCCTGCGACCCGGGCCTGCGCGCGATCCTCAGCACGCCGCTGCCCGGCCGCGTCGTACGGGACCTGCCCCTGGAAACCAACACCGAGCTGCGCCTGTACGAGGACGCCGGGCGGCTGCTGCGCCGCTGGCACGACGCGTCCGAGCCCGGCACGGACGCGGACCGCGCCGCGGTTCGTTCCGACATGGAGGCCAAAGCCCACGAAGCCGCCGACTGCCTGGAGGATGTCGCGCCGCACCTGGCCGCCGACCGGCTCGCCCTGGTCGAGGCCGCGTCGAAGGAGCTCCCCGGCCTCGCCGAGCAGTTGCCGCTGGTCTACCGACACGGCGACTACGAGACCCGGAACTGGATGTACGACGAGGCCACCGGTCGTCACGGTCTGATCGACTTCGCGATGGCCGCGCACGGCGTCGCCGCATCCGAGTTCGCCTGGTTGTGCGGTGCGGTCTGGTCCGTCCGCCCGGAGCTGCGCGAGGCGTACTTCACGGGCTACGGCCGGCCGCTGACGGCCGAGGAGGACCGCCTGCTGCATCTGCTGACCGTCCGCCTCGGCGTGTCCTACCTGCGCAACGGCCTGGCCAAGGACCGCGACGAGCTCGTGACGCGCGGCCACCTCGTCCTGGACCGGATGGCCGCCCGCCAGCCCTAGCACAAACCCCGCGCGGATCCGGCACGGCCCTGGGGCCGGGTCCGCGTCCTCCCCTGCCGCAGCGATCCGGATCAGGAGTTGCCCGATGACTCTCACCCCCGACCTGCCCGCCCTCGCCGCGACCACCGTGTGGAGCGGCGTCCCGCAGCCGCTGCGCGCCGCCGTCGAAGCCGCCGCCGGCCCCGTCCTCGACGCCGTCGAGGCCGCGGAGGGCAGGACCGCCCGGCTGCGCCTGTCCCTGGACGTCCCCGGGCGCCGGTTGTTCCTCAAGGCCACTCCGCTGTCCCACCGCCAGGCGCTCACCCTGGACACCGAGGCACGCCTCGCACCCGCTGTCCGATCGCTCGCGCCCAGGCTGCTGCACCACGGCACCGCCGGCGCCTGGCGGTGGCTGCTGTTCAAGCACGTCCCCGGCCGGGCCGCCGACCTGTCCCCGGGCTCGGCGGACCGTGACGCCGCCGCCCACGCGCTGCGACGCCTCGCGACCCTGTCGGCCCCCGCCGCCGCAGTGCGGGTCGAGGACCGCTGGGCGCACCTCGGCGCCGACCTGGACCTCGGCCTGCTGGCCGGCGACCGGCTCGTGCACACCGACCTGAACGAGGGGAACATCCTCGTCCGAGGCGACGGCAGTGCCGTCCTGCTGGACTGGGCCTGGCCCGGGCGCGGCGCCGGGTGGCTCAGCGCCGGTTTTCTGCTCGCGCAGCTGATCGACGCCGGCACCCCTGCGGCCGACGCCGAGGCGTGGGCCCGCCGGGCGCTGCCCAGCTGGGCCTCCGCCCCTACCGAGGCAGCCGACACCTTTGTCACCGCGCTCACCCGGCGACGCGCCGAGCAGGCCGCCACCTGCCCTCCCGCACGCCGCGCCGAGCGGGAGGGGCAGATGCGCTCCGTCATGACCTGGCGCCGCTTCCGCACCCGTACCTGAACCACCCCCCTCCTTCCCCACCTTCTCCCGCCACCGTCGAACGGAGAACCATGTCCAACACCGCCATCTCCACCCGCGGTCCCGCGCCGGCCGAACCGGCACGCGTGCCGGTGCCGATCGCCGAACTCGGGGACCTGATGGCCCGGACCTGCCAGGCCGTGGGCGTCCCCGACAGCGCGGCCCGCCGGGTGGCCGAGCACTTCCTGACCGGAGAACTGCGCGGCAAGCCCTCCCACGGGCTGGCGAAGTTCGCCTTCGAATCCCGGTTCTTCCCCGAACGGCAGGCCGCGCCCGAGATCGTCCGCGAGCGCGGGGCGTTCGCCGTCGTCGACGCGCACCGCGAGATCGGACCGCTCAGCGCCGACTTCGCGACCGCCGCCGCCATCGAGCGGGCCCGCCGTCTCGGCGTCGGTCTGGTCGGGATCATCAACACCCAGCGCTACGGCGTCCTGTCCACCTTCACCGAGGCCATCGCCGCACACGGCCTGGTCGGCATCGCCGCCAACACCTCCCGGGCCGAAGCCGTCCCAGCCGGCGGCTCCACCCCCGTACTCGGCGTCAACCCCCTCTCCTTCGCCCTGCCCACGCTCGGCGAGCCCCTGAGCGCGGACATGGGCACCACCCTCGCGCCGATGGGCGTGCTGTGGGAGCACCGCCGCTCGGGCCGGCCTCTGCCCGAGGAGTGCTTCGTCGACGCCGACGGCCGCACCACCCGCGACCCCCACGCCGCCTCCTCCGCGATCGTCTTCGGCGAGCACCGCGGCCTCGCGCTCTCCCTGCTCGTCCAGTCCCTGACCGGCTCCCTGTTCGGCTTCCCCATGGGCAGCGACGTCGACTCCACCTGGACCACCGGCTACGCCTTCATCGCCCTCGACCCCACCTTCGCCGCACCCGACAAGGACCCGGCCGCCGCGAACACACGCCTCGCGGACCAGCTGCGGGCCGCAGCGGCGGCCGACGGCACCTGGCGCGTCCCCGGCGACCAGGGCCGCGCCCGCGAAGCCGCCGCCCGCCGAGTCGGCACCGTCCCCGTCCCCGGCCCGCTCCTCGCCCGCCTGTCCGCCCGCGCGGCCGGCGACTTCACCTCCGACTGACCACCAGGAGACCCCCTTGAACCGCTTGCAGTTCCACTGGTTCCTGCCGACCGGCAGCGACGGCCGCACCCTGACCACCGGAATGCGCGGGGTCCACGGGCCCGGCCACGACACAACCACGGCAGCCGGCCCCGGCGCCGACCGGCACCGCGCCCCCGACCTGCCCTACCTGACCCAGATCGCACAGGCCGCCGAGCACATGGGCTTCGACGCGATACTCACCCCCGCCGGCACCTTCAACGAAGACCCGTGGATGACCTGCGCCGCCCTCGCCCAGGCCACCGAGCGCCTGAAGTTCCTGGTCGCACAGCGCCCGGACTCGATATCCCCGACCCTCGCCGCGCAGATGGCCGCGACGTTCCAGCGACAGACCCGGGGCCGGCTGCTGCTGAACATCGTCACCGGCGGCGATAAGGCCGAGCAGGCCCGCTTCGGCGACCACCTCGACAAGGCCGCCCGCTACACCCGCACCGACGAGTGGCTGACCGTCCTGCGTGGCGCCTGGGCCCCCGAGCCGTTCGACTTCACCGGTGCGCACTACGACGTACGGGGCGCAGCAGTGTTCTCGCCTCCCGACCCGCTGCCCGGCGTGTACTTCGGCGGCTCCTCCGCCGAGGCCGCCCCGGTCGCCGCCCGGCACGCGGACGTCTACCTCACCTGGGGCGAACCGCCGGCCAATGTCGCGGCCAAGCTGGACCGCATCCGCGCCCTGGCCGCCGACGCCGGGCGCAGCGCACCGCGGTTCGGGATCCGGTTCCACGTCGTCGCCCGTGACACGAGCGAGCAGGCGTGGGCCGCCGCCGAGCGCCTGCTGACAGGGATCGACCCGGAGCACGTCGCGCGGGTGCAGACCATTCTGGCCGACAGTCAGTCCACCGGGCAGGCCCGGCAGAGCAGCCTGCACGCGGCCTTCCGGGACAGCGGCCGGACTTCCGACCTGGAGGTGTGGCCGAACGTGTGGGCGGGGGTGGGGCTGCTGCGCGGCGGCGCGGGCACCGCGCTGGTCGGCTCGCACCGCGAGGTCGCCGACCGGATCGCCGAGTACGCGGATCTCGGCATCACGGAGTTCATCCTGTCCGGGTTCCCCCACCTGGAAGAGGCGTACGAGGTCGGCGAGGGCGTCTTGCCGCTGCTCGGCGCCGGCATCGGCCGCGCGGTGGTGGGCAGGTGAGCGGTGCCGTGAACGTGCTGGTCGTCGGGGTCGGCCCGCACACCCGTCTCAACCACCTGCCCGCGCTGGCCGTCGCGCAGAACGCGGGCCTCGCCGGCACCGTCACCGGTGCCGACCTGCCCGACGTGGCTGCCACCGCAGTCGAGTACGGCACGCCCGGCCGGCCACGGCGGATGCCCGTCGTTCCCGTCCAGCCGTTCCCCGTCTCCCGGCGGTCCCTGCCCGACGGGGTGCGGCGCGTGTTGGAGGACGTGGTGGAGCGGGAGCGGATCGGCGCGGTCGTTGTGGCGACCGCACCGTCCGTGCACCTGCCCTACGCCCTGTGGGCGATGGAGCGGGGCCTGCCAGTGCTGCTGGACAAGCCGCTGACCGTGCATCCGGGCGCGTCCACCGACCCGGAGGCCGCGCAGGCGGTCGCCGACGACTTCGACGCCCTGCTGAACGCCTACAGGGCGGCACGACGGCGCGATCCGCAGATGGTGGTCAGCGTTCTGAGCCAGCGACGCTGGCACCCCGCCTTCCGCCGGGTGCGGGAGCTGATCGCCGAGGTCGCCGACGCCACGAACTGCGCCGTCACCTCCGTCCAGTCCAGCCACGGCGACGGCCAGTGGCGGCTGCCGGACGAACTCGTCGACCTGGGTTACCACGGCTTCGACCGCGGCTACGGCAAGGCCGCGCACTCCGGGTACCACCACTTCGACATCGTGCCGTGGTGGCTGGCCGCGGGCGAGCGTCCGGGCAAGGAGATCGACGAGATCGAGGTCCACGCCGCGTGCACCAGGCCCTCAGACTTCCTCGCCCAGCTCACCGTCGCCGACCACGCCCGGCTGCTGCCCGGCTTCGCCGACCGCAACCCGTACACCGGGCAGGACCTGGACCGGCTCACCGCCGGGTTCGGCGAGGTCGACGTGTTCCTCAACGTCGCCTACCGCAGCCGCGGGCGGGTGCTGACGCTCGGCAGCCACAACCTCGCCCACACCACCTTCTCCCAGCGCAGCGCCCTTCACCCCGTACCCGGCGGCCTCTACAAGGGCAACGGCCGGATCGGACAGGAAACCCACATCATCCAGCAAGGGCCCTTCCAAGCCCTGCACCTGCACGTCCTGCAGACCCTCCACGGCAACGAGGACGGGATCGACAGGCAGGCGGCCGGCGGCGCCGACCACATCGAACTCCACGTCTTCCGCAACAACCGGCTGCGACCCGACTGGCAGCGGCACCGCGCGCTCGGCTTCGCCGACCTCGTCCACGGCAGCGGCGAGACCGCGGTGCTCCCGACCCAGCGCTCGGCACGCACCTGCGCCATCACCGAGTTCCTCTCCTACCTCGCCGGACACATACCCCGCACGGAGATGGCCTCCGACCTGGACGACCACCGGCGCCCGGCGCGCCTGATGGCCGGCGCCTACCTGTCGATGTCCCGGCGATGGTCCGCTGCCGACCGGCCCGCCGCCCCCGCCGTGCTCGACTTCCACCCGGCCGTAGCCCCGGCCCCGACCCCGCGCACCCTCGCCGCCCTGGGAGCCACGCGATGACCGGCCTTCTCGCCACCGACCACGCCGAGCCCGACCTGCGAACGGTCCTCGGCACGCACCTGCCCCAGGTCCTCGCCGCCTGCCGGCCGCACACCGGACGCCCCGCCCGCATCGAGGCGTGCACCGGCGGAAGCGTCAGCCACGTGTTCCGCCTCCATGGCGAGGCGGGCACCGTCATCGTCAAGATCCGCGGTCGCCGCTTCGCACGCATCGCGCACATCGCCACCGACCCGGCACTGATCTCGGTCGAACACCGTGCCCTGGCGATCCACCACAGCCTGTTGCCGGACCTCTTCCCGAAGGTCCTGGCGTTCCTGCCCGAGGCGCACGCCATGGTGATGACCGACGTCTTCCCCGACGGCCGAACCTGGCGCGAGCACCTCGACCAGCGCGCCGCCACCGTCGAGGAGTGCACGCGCCTGGGCACCGCCCTGACCCGCATCCACCACGCCACGGCCGGCCTGCCGCCGCTTCGCGACGGCGACGGCGACGGCGACGACCTCTTCCGTGCCGAACACGCCTACGGCTACTGCCTGCGCGCCTGCGGCCACCGCGCCCTCGACGAGGCGTGCCACCGCCTGGACACCCTGCCCGGCCGGCAACTGGTCCTCGGCGATGTCTGCCCGAAGAACCTCAGCCTCGCGGCGGGCCGCACCGCGTTCGTCGACCTCGACAACGTGCACACGGGCGCGCCGCTGTTCGATCTCGCCTACCTCCTCGCGCACGTGGTCCTGCACCACGCGGCCCGGCCCGAACTCCTGCACCCGCTCGCCTCCGCGTTCCTCGACGCCTACACCCCTCCCGGCCCCGCCCGGCCCTGGCGCGGCGACGACCTCCTCGCGACGGTGACCGCCGGAGTGCTGCTGTACCGGCTGGAGGCCCGCACCGTCCCCTACCCGGCGACCGCCCCGCCCGCCACCTGCGACCGGCTGCGCCACACCCTGCGCCAACTGCTGGACACCGGACCGTTCACCGTCCCCGACCTGCTGGACGCCGCCGCCGGACCGGTGACGGCATGAACGTCCCCTTCACCCCTCCCGGTGAGCATCCGGACCTGGTCCCGCTCGCCGAACTGAGCGCCCGCGGCATCCACGCACCCAGCATCCAGTCGCTGGCCTGTGACCAGAGCCCGTTCGCCCGCCCCACATCGACCTGGACCTGCCACCTCGCACCGGGCGTCGTCCTCACCGCCCGTCCGATCGACCTCAGCTATGGCTGCCTCACCAACGCCTACACCCTCACCGTCGACCTGGACCGCGCCCTGTGCCAGCCGGTGTCCTCTCCATGTGGATTCCACCTGCGCCAGCTCGTCGCCGACCCCGTCGTCGCCGCAGTCTCCGGGGCCTTCGCCTACATCTCCGACGACCCCGACTACCAGCCCGCCGAGCCCTGCCTCGACCTCGCTGTCCGAGACCACCACGCCGCCAGCCTGCCCACCGTCACCAAGCCCGCCCTCCTCATGCACCAGGGCCGCCTGGTCGTACGCACCCTGCCCGCCACCGGCACCCTCACCGTCGCCGGCCACCCGCACACCTGGACCGGCTCCAAGCAACCTCCTCCGCACCCGGCCCCGCCCGGCCACCTCACCGTGTACGGCGCGGCGAACTGTCGCATCCGCTACCACAACGACCCCCGCACGGGCTTTCGCCGTGACGTCAACCCGGCCGCCAACACCACACCGCGCGATCCGGCTGCCCTCGACTGCACCGTCGCTCCCACCCCTGCCGGGGCGCGGATCACCGCCGTGCACCCCGGCGGCGGCGCCGACCTGTTTGCCGGCGCCTACGTCCTGCGCAGCCACCGGCCCTGGCCCGACCACCTCGTCCCCGGCGCGCCCGTCAACGTCACGGCCATCGACGCCTTCGCCACCGCCGACGTCGGCAGCGCCCTCTCCCTGGGGCCGTCCGCCGCCGACGCCGCCACCGGCCTGACCACCGCCTGGGACCAGAGTCTGGGCACAAGCCCCTTCCGCCCCGACGCCCGCTACGCCCGCACCCTGCTCGCCCTCGACGGCCGGCATCTGACCCTGACCGTCCTGGACGGCGCACCGCTCGCCCCCACGTTCCAGGGCGTCACCGTCCAGGAGACCGCCGAACTGTGCGAGCGGGCCGGCCACGACCCGACGGCAGTGTTCCACCTCGACGGCGGCCAGACCTCCAAGATCGCCTACCGGCACGGCCGCGGACCAGTGGATGCCATCGGCAGCCTCCACTACCTGCGCTGGCCCCGCCACGAGCACGAGCCCTTCCGCTGGCAGGGCCTCGACGGCCGCCGTCTGCACAGCGCTCTGCAGATCAGCCCCAACGAGGAGTCCCGTTGACCACTCCCCGGTCCGTCCTGGTCGTCGTCGCGCATCCCGACGACGCTGAGCTCGCCATGGGCATGCGCATACGCGACCACGTCCTCGCCGGCGACCGCGTCCGTGTTCACTGCCTGAGCGCTGGGCGCGTCGGCATGGACGACGGCGCTGCGCGCCGCGACGAGTGTCGAGCCGCCGCGAAGATCCTCGGCATCGGCGGCTACACCTTCTCTCGGATCCCCGACACCCGGTTCACCGACCACCGCGGCGCGATCAACACGGCCCTGTTCGACGCCTTCGCGGCCGAGCGGCCCGATGTCGTCTACACCCACTACCCCGACGACCAGCACCTAGACCACGCCGTCACCGGCGAGGAGGCCACCACCGTCGCGATGCGCGAGGCCGCCGACCTAATCCACTTCCGCTCCCCCTACAGCCGCAACTTCGAGCCGAACCTCTACTTCGTCGGCACCCCTGGCCTCTTGGCCGCCAAGCGGGCGGCACTGGCCTGCTTCGCCTCCCAGCAGCAGCTCGACATGAGGGTCTTCAGCGGCCTGACCGAACTGGCCTACCGACAGCACGTGCATCACCGCGTCGTCGAACGCTTCCCCGTCCAGGCCCACGGCGCCGAGATGTTCCGCACCGCCCGTCAGATCGTCCACGCCTGTAGACGCGAGACAGAGGATGCGCCCGCCCTCCAGCGCCCCAGCTACCACTCGACCAAGAAGAGGCACGCCCGATGAGCGGCAACTCTCAGGCACAACGGCAAGGAGCCCCTCTCGGCCAAGGACGTCGACCGCCTGGCCCCGGGCGTCGCCGTCTGGCTCGAACGGGGCGTCCCTGCCGAAGCCGTCCATCGCGTCCTGACCGACGCCCCCAAGCCTCTCCAGCGCCCCGTTGCCCTCCTGGCCCACCACTTCACGTCCTGGCTCCCGCCTCTACTGCCCTTCCGCCCCCGCAAGGAGCTGTCCGTCCGACACTCGCTCCAGACCTGCGACGTCTGCGACCTTGCCTTTCGCGCACCGGGACCCGGCACCTGCGGCGGACGCACATCAGTGGGGTAATCGGCGAAAGCCTCGACGCCCCGGAACCTTTCCCGGCAAGATGATGCGGATCGCCTCAGCCCGCCCGACCAGAAGACGCTCTGCCTACAGACGAGAGGACCTCACGTGGTGCCCACCTTCGCCACCGACGGATTCCTCCCCCTGGGTCGGCACTCCGTCTCCTTCAGCGAGGCCGAGTCCATGCTGGTCAGCGCGGCGGAATTCGAGGACTCCACGTCCCGCAGGGCTCTGTGGGACGGGCTGCTCGACTACCTCGACCCGTTCCTCGAGCTGGAGGAGCAGTACGCGGACGCCCTCGCTGGCATGTCGCTCATCCATAGGCTGTGGCTCGGCGGCAGCTTCGTCAGCGCGAAGCGCGACCCCGGCAACATCGATGCGACGCTCTTGATCGACACGGACGCCGAGCGTGCGGTGCGTGGCCGGCCAGGCTCCAAATGGCTGACCACCGCTTTCAAGAGTCGGCAGAGCATGCGGGAGAAGTTCGGTGTCTCGCCGGTCCGTATCGGGTATCGCCGTGTTGCCCATGTATTCGAGCCGGAGCGCTTCACCCCGGAAGAGCGGACATACTTCACAGAAAGAGGTGTTTGGGACGACTGGTGGCAGCGTTGTCGGCTGGCCGACCAGACGGACCGCTCACCGTCCGAACAGAGTGCCGTCCCGGCACGCGGCTATCTGGAGGTGCGACTGTGACCGGCGACAGCTGGCGCGTGCGCAGGCGCGCGCTCCTCAGCGGCGACCCGGTGGCGAAGGCGAGGGCGTCTCGGCTTCTCGACGAACTGGGGACCGAGGACCGGGACGACGAAGAGATCGAGGCCGATCATCGGGCCGGTCGCCTCGCGGCGGCTCGCGAGTACAGCCCGCACGCCCGCCTCGACGAGGAGCTCCGGCTCCGTCTGACCGGCCCGGACACTGCGGGCGGCGCGCTCCGGTTCCAGTGGGGCGACGCGCTCCTGCAACCAATGGAGGCCGCCGTATCGGCCGCCGCCGGCACCCCGGTCCAGCTGGAGGTCACGGGCATCTCGGCGGGCAGCACCGTCGTACATGCCCGACCGGTCGTCCCTGTGCTTTCCGCGGAAGCGGACGTCCTCGACGTACCAGCCACGTCAGCGGCTAGCACAGGACTGAGCGCGCTCACCGAACTACTGAGGGCGCTGGAGGCCGAAGGCGACGTCCGTGAGTGGGCATCGCTCTTCGATGCCGTGGACTCGCTCTCCCGAGCCCTCGGCAAGTTCCGGCTGGACCTTGGTCTGACCTGGTACGACGCCAATGGCGGCACGCGCCGCGCCCAGCTGACCGAACGTGGTCGATGCCATGTGGAACGGCTCAGGCGGACACAGGACAGGGACCAGGAGATCACGATCTCCGGTCGCATCACGGAACTCCGCGAAAGCGGCTGGGTGAAGGTCAAGACCGCCCCCGCCAAGAACGCCCCCGCGTACAACGTCCGTTTCGAGGACGCCGAGGAGCTGCTACGTATGCATCCCGGACTCGGGGACAACGTCCATTTCCGGGTCCGCTTCCGGCAACGGCTCGACTCGGTGGGCATCGCACGGTCGACCGAGTTCACTTACCTGGGGCCGGCGGCGGAACAGACCTCGCTGCCTATCGGGTGATGACGACCCCAGGCTGCTCTGACCCGATCACGAACGCCCGCACTCCATGCATCCGCACCCCTGTCCCGTACGGCTCCAGACCGCCCTGGACGGCCACCTCGTAGCTCATCCGCCAAGCCTCAGTGGCCCTGCCCAGCCCGCCCTCCAGGAGGCATGCCTCCGCGCCGGCTTCGACGCCGCGCAGATCGCGATCGGCCGGGCCACTACTGCAGTCCAGCCCCCGCCCCCCGGGGCCTGGCGATCGTGCTGCGCTCTCTGGAAGACGTGCGGCACGAGCGAGTGCAACCCTCCCCGTGCAGCGAAATTCAGAGTTCAATTACCGAATTTCGATCTTGAAATCGAGGCCGTAGGCGCCGTGACCTTCACGACACCCTATTCCGCAAAGATCACGTTTTTTGCCTTGTACGATCAATGGGCACGGCTTGTCGGCTGACCACCGCACGCCTCGGGCGCATGCTCCGGATCACCGGCATCTGATGCACGAGCAGCGGGACTGGGGCTGGCTGTAAACATCTCAGCGGAACCTCACTGGAGCGACCATGCGTTGGCGCAGGGACTCTTCACGACGCGCCCTCGTGAAGGAATGCGAGAGACTACTCGCCGACTTGCCCATACCTGCCCCTTTCAGCGTTGAGGCGCTGGTGCAGAACATGGAGAACGCACTGGGCCGCGAGATCCGGCTAGTTCCCCTGGATGATCCCGACAGGGGCCTGGGTGCGGCATGCGGCCTGCGAGTAAAGGCGCCCGAGTTCACGGTAATCCTCTATCGCCGCCGCTCGAGTCGAAATCAGACCGAGCACATCATCCTCCATGAACTCGTGCACGAATGGCTGAATCACGGAACCTCTTTGACGGCCGCCGAGATAGAGCGGTACGTCCCCGAACGCATTCGGGAGGAGATACTCCGGAGGTTCCCTTCGCCCCTGGTTCAGGGACGTGTCGACTTTCACAGTCCCGAGGAACGACAGGCCGAGCTTTCAGCGTCT
Source organism: Streptomyces sp. NPDC058877 (assembly GCF_042742855.1). Lineage (NCBI taxonomy): Bacteria > Bacillati > Actinomycetota > Actinomycetes > Kitasatosporales > Streptomycetaceae > Streptomyces > Streptomyces sp. NPDC058877. The sequence goes on from NZ_JBHYMF010000035.1 coordinate 37,025, forward strand.
TTGATAAAGCGATTGGCGCGGCGCCAGTCCGTTGCAGGGGACGACATGATCAGCCTCCTGGAGGTATCACTTTCCCACCCAGTCGCTCCTCCGCGGCGTCAACGTTAGCCGCGATCAAGCGTCCGGCGCACAGAAGCAGCCCGTTAGGGGGCGGATTCCGCATCGTCGCACATTCCACCCACCGATTCCAGGACTGCCATAAACCCGCCGACCGGCACGTCATAACGCGCAGCCGATACAGAAACCCACTAATCACGTGTTCGACTATCTCAAATACCTAACCGCGGCGGTAATGACCGTCATCGTCATATGGCGATTCCCCGCGGTCCGGTACGCCGACGCCCACCGCCGGGCGCTCTGGGGCGGCTACGCGGGGTTCGCCGTAGCACTGTGGCTCTACACGCCAGCAGCAATGCATGCGGCCAATCGCATTCCAGTGGTAGATCTGAGTGCCCTCCTGAGGCACTTCGCCAGCACTGCGGCGATCATGGCTGCCTTGACCTACGTCGCCATCAGTTACGGGAGGAGCTCGGAAGCAGCTGTGCCCCGACACGTAGCAGTGTCTCGCTGGATCGCCCGCGCCTCCTATGCAGCGGGTGCGGCCGGCGTCGCTCTCCTCACGGTCCTATTCTTCACCGTGGTGGACCGCAGCACACCGAGTCAGAACTTCCTGATCGACCACGCTGGACAATGGGGAGTCGCGGTCTACATGACCGTCTTCTACTTCTTCCCGCTTGTCACCACCGCAGTCTGCGGGTACCAGTGGACGAGGGCTGCACGACAGGCCGAGAGCACAAGTATGCGCATTGGGCTGCGCTTGATGGGGATTTCGATGTGGATGGGGCTTACCCACACGTTGGCGCGCATCACCATCCTTTGGGTTGCAGTTGCTTTTCCACTGAGCCGTTCCACGGTGCAGCTCCTCATAGATGCCACGGTGATCTGGATGAACTTGCTCTTCCTGATCGTGGCCGTAGGAGCGAGCATCCCCACCACTCGCGCTGCGATGGCCCGCTGGAAAACCTGGCGCACCCTGTACACAATGCATCCGCTCTGGTTCGATCTAGTGAAAGCCTTTCCTGGGACGAGCCTGTATCCACCAGGCCGGCGCCTAGCGGAGCTCAGGCACATACGAGTCCCCATCGACGTCCGACTGGACCGCTGGACTCAGGATATTGCTGATGCCTGCGAGAAGCTGCGCTACTACGCTCCACAAGACTTGATGTTCGCCGCGGAGGACACTACCGCCTCGCACTCCGACCCTGAGCCGGCCGCCGAAGCCTATTGGATTAGAGCCGCGCTCCTATCTGCTGAAAGCACGCCCGCTAGCGCCTGCGCCACCACACCACTGAGAGACAAGCCGTTCGTTGACTCTTATAGCGAAGCCCTCTGGCTTGCAAGAGTCAGCACGGCTTACTCGTGCGGCACCCGGGATCAGGCTCGGGAGCTTCTCCTGAACGTCGGCCGATTGGAATCAGAGCCGCATCGGTAGGCAGCAATGTGTTACGCCATCTCACCCTTGGCCTGCTCTCCCCTCGGTCGGGAAGATAGGCGACACATCGATCCTGGAGCGGGTCAGCGGGTGAGATTTGGCACCGTCCACCGAATGGGCTGGGCTGGTACCGTGGGTCATGCGGACTGATCGGTCTTGCTCCGCCTTGTAAGTGCATCCCGGCCCGCGACGCACAGCTATCTGCGTCGCGCCATGTAGCCGGGCCGTGACGCTATCCGGTCTGGATAGGCGTTCGAAGTCTCAGCAATCTGGAGTTCACGCATGTCCAACCGCCGCACGGGCCTCGTTCTCGACTTCGGAGGCGTTCTCACCACTCCGCTGCTGCCGGCAGTGCTCGCGTTCGAGCAGCGTGAGGGCCTCCCGCAAGGTGCCTGCCTCGCTGCCCTGTACAAGGACGAGGAGGGCGTCCGGATCACCAGTGACCTGGAGCGCGGAGCGGTCTCCCAGACCGAGTGGAACGAATTCGCGGGCAAGATGCTGGGAGTGCCTGCCGACAACCTGATGGGCCGCATCTTCGGCGGCCTTCGCCCCGAGCCGGTGATCATCAATGCGGCTGCTGCAGCGCGGCGGGCCGGGATCAAGGTGGGCATCCTGTCGAACAGCGTAGGGCTTGCCCCGTGGGACCTGTACGACGGCTACGACCTTGAGCGACTGTACGACGTCGTCGTGATCTCCGAGCAGCACCTGCTGCGCAAGCCCGACCCCGAGCTCTTCGAGATCACGCTCAAGCTGATGGATCTGCCGGCCGAGGAGTGCATCTTCGTCGACGACACCGAAGCGTATGTCCAGGCAGCACAGCAGCTCGGTCTCGCCGGCGTTCACAACCAGGACCCCCGGCAGACGGTGGCTGCTGTCTCCGAGCTGCTCGGCGTGGACCTCGCCGCGTCTTAGTCCGGCAGCCGTACACGCTTGCGGGAAGAGGGCGACCACACGGCATTCGTGTGTATGAAGCCCTCCAGCCGTTCGACGAACCCTGGTTCCCGGCAACGAAGTGCCCAGCGCTGGGGGCACGCCGCGTAGCGCAGCCGCAAGCGCATCGCAGGTCCACTTAAGCACGGCCGCATGGTCTCCGGACGCGACGAGCACGGGGACCTCCGCGTCGTGGATCATGTCCAGGCGCGGGCGAGCATCGCCGGGCAGCTGGCCGCCCTAAGATCGCCGGATGCCGGCCACGACGCCTTCGGGGAGCGGCTGTCGCGGACCGGCGCACCCCTGACGTTGCGCACAGGCGCCGCCGGTCACGGTGCCGGCGATCGTTGAGAGAGCAGCCTCCGCCCTTGACCTGGGAGCGCCGTGGCGGGGACCAAGGAAGGGATACGTCGACGGCTCGGCAGGAGGCGTCGAGGTATCCCTTCGCTGTCGTTGCCACCGCCGCCGCTGCGCAGCAGCCCGCTCCGGTCTGGCCCCACACATGGTCGCCGAGTCGGCGGAGCGGAAACGTCGTGGCCGTCCCGACCCCGAGCGTTGAGCGGTGTTACTCCCCGCCGTGCGCCTCGGGCAGTTTGTGCTTGAGCTCGCCGACGAGCTGGTTGATGTGGGCCATCATCTCGGCTGACAGGCCCTGGCTGTTACCGCGGGCCGCCAGGCCAAGGATCTGCCCTCGGTGAATCGAGGAGAGGAAGCGGAGCGCCTCCATGAACTCGCGGACCTTGGGGTCGACCTGGGCGTCGTCCTGGAAGAGCGGCATGTCGACCTGGAAAGCATGGGCAAGGCCGGCGCGCACCACATCGGAAGCCTCCGTCGTGTCACCCGCGCGAAGAGCAGCAATGCCGTCGGCGGTGACGGCCGTCACGCCCGCATGCTCATTGACGAGGCGGGCGATTTCCTCCTCAGAGGGCGCTTCCTGACCGACGTACCCGTACTCCAAGAGATAGTTGATCTTTTCTCCGACCGTGCGGGGCGCTGACGACTGCCTGTCGCGCGAGGCACTGGAGCGAAGCCCAAACGAGCAGTTCTGGGCGTCCAGCAGCTCCTGCTCGGTCACCCCGTATGCCTGTGCAAGCGGCTGCACGTAAGCATCGCTGAGGCGGCGTCGGCCGGATTCGGCGTTACTCACTGGCGCGCGGCTCGCACCAATGATGGCAGCGGCCTCTGCCACGCTAAGGCCGGCATCGCAGCGCAGGAGCTGCAGGTCCACCGGGCCGTCGTGGGGGAAAAGGACGTCGAGCGACTGGTCAAGTGCAGCCGCGATGGCCGGGAGCTTCTCGCCCTTGGGGAAGTCCTGGCCGCTCTCCCATCGCGCGACCGAGGGGGCGCTGACGCCCACCATCTCGGCCAGCTCCTTCTGATGGAGGTCCTTGCCTCGCCGGACAGCGCGAACGCGTCTGCCGTCGAACTGACGTGGCACATGAACTCCTGCGGGGGCGGCGATGGGGCGGCGTCTACCGTAACTGTAGCCCAGGGTTGATACGGCTTCGCAATTGGCGTACGTTCTCGTATCGCACTAGCTGGCCGAGGTTCACCCCTCCACGGCATCAGCCTGGGGGCTCCTGTGTGCACAGCGCGTCGTCGACTGCGTAACGCACCACAGGAAACGGCCTGGCCAGCAGGAGTACCACCGATGACCAGCGGCCGTCACGTTCGGCGCCGAGCCAGCGGGGCGAACGCGAGACCTCAAAGCTACACCAAATGTCCAGTATGACGTCAAAGAGGGGGATGGGGGCGATGCGCGCACGCCAGCTGCACGCCACATGGTGTGCCGGCATGCCACCCAGCCGAGGGGCGCCACGCCCGGCGGGGCAAGAAGGGGCCGTCAGGCCGAGAGCGGCAACTCTCGGACGGACGCTGCATGAGCCCCCGCTCCCAAATAGGCACAGGAGCGCGCCATCCCGTGACTCTCTGCAACCAGTACAGAGTTTAAGAACCAAGTCTGGATCTTGACACGGGTCCGTGCGTATGTTCGTCGTCCCCCGGGCACCCTGCCCGGCACGTCGGACCTGAGGAGCACGGCAGATCGTGTAGGTCCGCATACAGCGACGGCGCCCGAGAGCGGGAACTCACGGACGCCGAACGCTAAGTGGCATGTCCGCCCCGGCAAGGGCGGAGGTTGCCCACCATCACCACGCTGAGTCCTTCCGAGGGGCGCTTCAGCGTGGCAACACTGCAACGAGGAGTATCGCATGTCTCCTGCCCTGCGCAAAAGGCCCTTTCGCCTGGCCTGCGCGGCAACCATCTCCGCCCCGGTGCCTCAGGGCCCCGGGCGGGAGCACCTCATGCCGGCCTCGGCGAGCCGACAGAGCCGCCCCGTGACCGGGAGCGGCCGATGAGCAGCGAAGCCCGCGAGTGGGTGTGGGAGCACAGCTCCAGCCGAGGGACCGCGCGCCTGGTCCTGCTGTCGATCGCCGACCGGGTGGCCGACGAGCAGTGCGTCTCCTGGGCCTCGCTGTCCAGCCTCGCCAAGCGCACCCGCGCTTCCGTCTCCACGGTGCGCGAGGCCATCGACCGCCTGGTCCATGCCGGCGAGCTGGAGCAGCTCGACGACCTCACCGGCCCGCAGCGCAGCACCGTCTACCGCCTGCCCCTCGCCGCCCAGGCCGTGGCAGAGACCGCGCGGGACGCGGATAGGGACGCCGACCGGGCGCCTGAGGGCGAGCCCGAAGCCGCCTCTGCCCTGCGGATCTCGGTCCTGCGGCGGTACGGAATCCGGCCTCGCGAGGTACCGGAATCCCCCGCGAGGGACCGGAAACCGGCAGTACCGGAATCCGGCAGGCCCCGGCGGAAACCGGCACCCCGCCGTACCGGAAACCGGCACAGCGATGTACCGGAAACCGGCACACAGAACCGTAGTGAACCGGTTTTGAACCGTAGGTACAGCAGTGGTGCTGCCGTCATCTCGGCTTGCGAGTGGCAGGTCGACCCCGCCACCCACACCTGGATCCGCCAGCAGGGGCACCTCGACCGCCTCGGCCAGGACGGTCTGCAGGCAGCCGACGCGAAGTGGCGCGCCCACCGGGCGGCGCTGAAGCCGAGGCCGGCGGATGCCTGGGCTGTCGACTGGCGCTCTTGGGTCGCCCGGGAGCACGCCCCCAGCCGTCCGAACCTCTACGCCGTGCCTGGCGGAGCCCCTGCCGCCCCGGGCGGCATGACGCGGGCCGAAGCCCACACCGCCGCCCTTCTCGCCGCCCTCGACGAGCCGACCGGAACGGAGGGCTGACCGTGGACCGCCGCGAAACCGCCGCCCTGCTGGCCTACATCGGCCGACTCGACCCCCGCACCATCCGCACCGACCCGGGCGAGGCCCGCGACCAGCTCGCCCAGTGGCACGAGCTGCTCGGCGACGTGCCGATGGCCACTCCGCACGGCTGGGACGCCCGCGTCGCCGCCCGCCAGCACATCCGCACCTCGCCGTATCAGATCCTGCCCGCGGACGTGGCCCGTCCCTGGGAGAGCTACCGGCGCGACCGCCTGTCCCGGCACTCCGACCCCACGCCTTCCGTCGACCCGGACGACCAGGCCGCCTGGACCGCCGAGCTGATCGGTGCCCGCCGCGCCGTCGCCACCGGTCTCGCGCAGCCCGCGCAGGCCCGGGCGATCACGAGCGGTCGCGACGGGATCGAGCCGGCGCTGAAGGCGCGGCTGCAGGAGATCGGCTCCTGTATACCGCCCGCCGCCCGAGCAGCCCTCGCGCCCTACCGGCCCGCCCGAGCCGCACGCGAGGCCGCTGTCGCACAGGGACTGCCCGATCCTCTCGGCGTCCGGTGCAGCTGGTGCCTGGCGCAGCCCGGTGAGCCCTGCCGTCGGCGCCGGGTCGGTCCGGACAGCGGCGTGCGGGGAATCGCCCCGCGTGCCACCCCGCACCCCGGCCGGATCGACCTCGCCGCCGCCCAGCAGGCGCAACAGCCGGCCATGGCCTGACCGGCGTACATGACTGGCGCACCCCGCTCCCTACGCCACCGGCCACCACCGTCCTTCCTCGGCTACGGCGCACGCTCCCGCGCCGCACCCGACTCCGCGCCCGCCGGGCACCGCCCTGGCCCGCAGACGCGGCAGCACATCGGAGAACCCCTTGCGCAACATCACCACCCACGACGCGCCGGCCTCCGGCCTGCGCGGCATCGCAGACACCAGCTGGCACACCCGTGGGGCGTGCCACGGCATGGACGTCGAGGACGCCGACGCCGTGTTCTTCCCACTCCCCCGGGACCACGAGGCCATCGCCGAGGCGAAGGAGCTGTGCGGCTGGTGCCCGGTGAGCGGCGACTGCCTCAACTACGCCCTGGAGAACATCCTCAAAGAGGGCATCTGGGGCGGACTCACCGAAGCAGAGCGCCGCCCGTGGCACGACGGGCTGCCCAAGCGCCTCGACTACCGGCGCATAACTGGATTCTTCCTGGGCCGCGACGTCCACCTGACCGAGGCCGAGCGCCAGGTCGTCATCGACCACGCCTACGTCCGCGGCTGGCGACCCGCCCGGCTCGCCGCCGGCCTGCAGATCAGCCCCAAGCACGCCCGTGACCTCCTCCGGCAATCGGCCAACAAGGTCCTCGACCGCGACCGCACCTACGATGTGCCCCGCCCCAAGAAGAAGCGGAAGAAGACCGCTCCGGCAGTAGGCAGCCCTGTATCCGCCAAGCCCGGCACCCGGCGGCCGGTGCCCCGCCAGGCAGCGCCGACCGTGACGTCCGCCTCTTTCGGAAAGGCCGCATGACCCACCCCGTCCTGTCCCTGGGGGCCCCTTTGGACTTCCCGCTCCTGCTCGTCGCCGGCGTCCCCGCCGCCTTCGCCCTGGTGCTGATCACCTGGACGATCCGGCGCCGGGGAAGCCGCCCGCGAAAGCGCCTCGGCGGCCCGGCGGTCAAGGTCGCCGCCCTCGCTGCCCTGGGCTGCACCGCCTACAGCGCCGACACGAGCTGGCGCTTCGCGGCCGACTACCTCAACATGGCCGGCACCGCCGAGCGCGCCGGCATGTTCGCCGCCGCGGAACTGGCCCTGTTCGCGACCGCGCTCATGGCACGCCAGAACCTGGCCACCCAGGGCGCCCCCGGCCTGCCCGGCACCCTGGTCTGGGTGATCACCGGGGTGCAGGTGATCCCCGCCTATGCCGAGAGCGGTCCCATCGGCGGTACCGTCCGGGCCTTCGTCGGCCCGGTCATGGCGGCCATGCTGTGGCACCTCGCCATGGGCATCGAGCTGCGTCTTCACACCCCCGGCGCCGCCTCAAACGGGGTGCTCGCCGTCCTGAGCCGAGAGGCACGCGAGCGGCTGCTGTCTCGGCTGGGCGTCGCCGCTCGGGACCGCGACGCCGCGCAGATCACCCGGGACCGGGCCACCTCCCGCGCAGTCGCTCTCGCTGCCCGTCTCGCCGAGCGCACCCCAGAGCAGCAGGCCAGCCGTCGCGGCCGGCGGCTGACCCGGCGTCTGTCGAAGGCGATCGACAGGGCCTCGGTGGGTACCGACCCCCTCCAACGCGCACAGCTGCTCGACCAGCTCGCCGCTCGGCGACACGCGCTCGCGCTCGCCACGGTCCCGCTTCCTTCTCCCTGGTCCGCTGTGGACAGCGGCACGGCGGCAGCGACGGTCCCCGCACAGCCAGCATCGAATGCGTCGGTCTGTGGCCACGGTCCCGACGAGCCGGTCCGGGACCGAGGACCGAAGACTTCTCGGGGACCGGTCCCCTGCAACGCGGACCGGGACGTCAAACCCGGGGCGAGGACCGCGGGCGGCGAAACGGAAACACTCGCGGGGACCGAGCCGTCCGAAGACGGCGCGGTCCCGAGGACCGAATCCGCCGGTCCCGATGCCCCAGCACGAGAAGCTGCAGCTCAGGACCCAGATTCTCACCGGGGACCGAGCCCTTCGGAGTGCGGGACCGACACCGCCGAGGACCGAGGACCGACCACCCCCCGGTCCGGGACCGACACCACCCAGGACCGAGGACCGACCACCCCCCGGTCCGGGACCGACACCACCCAGGACCGAGGACACAAGGTCCCACTCCGTCGGAAGCCGACCCGGAAGTCCCGGACCAAGGTGAAGGAGAAGCGGGCCCGGACCCGCCTCCAGCAGTCGCAGCCCCCGGCACGTGAGCTGGGCGAGTCCGAGCGCCAGCTCGTCCACGAAGTGCGCCCCCATGTCCCTGCCTTGCTCGAACGCGACGGCAACGGAGCCATCACCCGAGTGCAGCTGCGCGAGATCATCCGCCGCCAGGGCCTGACGGGGGTCGGGAACGACCGGCTCGGCCTGGTCTTGCAGGAGCTGCGCACCGAAGACGTCACCACGACAAGGAGCACCGTCCGATGAAGACCTGCCACTACTTCACCCGCATGCGTACGCAGTTCGAGCGGGAGATCGGCTTCATGCTCGCCCATTCCAAGCGGCACGAGGGCAGTCCGGCGGCGAAGTCCAGCGCGAAGCAGGCCGCATCGGCGAAGCAGCGGATGGCCCGGGCCCTCAGCGGTCATGTCGGGCGCTGCCCCGAGTGCGGTTGAGCCTGCAAAGACGCAGCTCAACGCCCCTATCCGCCATGGGTGGCCCGGCCTCGCGCCGGGCCACCGCCCCGCTTATGGAGGTACGCCGTGATTCCGCCTTCTCCTCGGTCATCCGAGCCCACGGTCGCCGAGGCCGGCGCCTGGGCGGACGTCCTGGTCCGTCGGCGGCTCGTGCACGCCGCTGCTCTCGTGCCCACCGGCCAGTGGCTCGTCCAGGGCCGTCCCGACGGCCCGGTCCGCGTCCTTGCGGGACCGGCCGACGTCCTCGGACTGGCCGCCGCCATCCAGCTCCACATCCGTTCCACGAGGCCCGAATCCCGATGACGTACCCGATCCAGAACGGCACCACCCCGGAACCTGCTCGCGACCACAACTCGGTCTCGGGGCGAGCAAGTTGGGGCGGAAGTAGTACTTCCGCCAAGCCCGCCCCTGAAGGGGCGGGAGAGGACCTGCACCGGGGGGCGCAGGTCCTGGAGGCTTCGACCGAGGGCGGATCGAAGCCTGAGGGGGAACGCAAGTCGAATCGTGAGCCTCGCGAGCGTTCTGCCCGTCAGCGTCCACGTCAGCCGCCCGAGAAGAAGCGCCGTCACCTGCGTACAACCCGCTTCAACGACGCCGAGTGCGCTCTGATCGTTTCCGCCGCCGCCCAGTGCAACCTGACCGTCGGCGGCTTCCTCGCTCGTGCCGCGCTCGCCGCGGCCCGAGATCTCGATCGAACGGACGCAGAGATCGCCACCGAGCGCGATGTCCTGACCGCGCTGTTCGACAGCCGGCGCAAGCTCGGCTGGGCCGGCAGCAACCTGAACCAGATGACGAAGGCCCTCAATACCGGTGCCGATGCCACCATCCCTCAGCTGGAGGCAAGCCTCGCGGCCGTACGGCGGGCCGCCGACGCCGTGCACGCCGCCGCGACCGCCGTCCTCGAACAGCGGCAGGCAACATGATCCCCAGCGTCAACAACCCCGGCGACCGGACCATCGGCCTGCTCGCCTACCTCTACGGCCCCGGCAAGCACGAGGAGCACATCGACCCGCATCTCGTCGCCTCCTTCGACGGCATGGCCCCCGACCCCGGTCGCGACCCGAACGCCACGCTGAAGGCCCTCCAGCAGCTCCTGGACCAACCCGTCCAAGCCCTCCCCAGGCACGCCCGCCCGGCCAAGCACGTGTGGCACACCTCCGTACGCGCAGACCCCGGCGACCGGACGCTGTCGGACGAGGAATGGGCCGGTATCGCCCGCCGGATCGTCGCCGCCACCGGCATCGACCCCGGCGACGGACAGCCCGGCTGCCGCTGGGCCGCCGTGCGGCACGCAGACGACCACATCCACATCGTGGCCACGCTCGTGGCCGAGGACGGCCGACGCCCCGACGACTTCCGCTCGGGCACCCGCGCCCAGGCCGAAGCCCGGCTCATCGAGAAGGAACTCGGCCTTCACGAGGTCGCGCCCGGGGACGGCACCGCCGCTCAGCGGCCCACCAGCGCCGAACGCCACAAGGCCGAGCGTCAGGGCCGTGAGCGCACCGCCCGCGAAGAACTCCGTGAGACGGTGCGGCGGGCGGTGGCCGGGGCGAGTAGCGAGGAGGAGTTCTTCGACCGGCTCGCCGACGCCGGCCTGCTGATCCGCAAGCGCGCCGCGCCCTCCGGGGACCTCCTCGGGTACAAGGTCGCGCTGCCCGACGACCGGAACAAGGACGGCGAGCCGGTGTTCTACCCCGGTGCCCGCCTCGCCCCCGACCTCTCACTGCCCCGTATCCGGGAGCGCTGGTCCGGCGACGCCCAGGACGCCGCCGCTCCCCGACGCGAGGACGCGGCTCCTTCGGGGTCGAGCACCCCGGCTAGCGCCCGTCGCCGGGCGGCATCGGCCGCGTGGCAGGCCGTGCTCGTCATCGAGCACGGTGACGACGCGGTCGCAGCCGCCCACATCGCCGCGGCCGGCGAGATCCTGGACGCCCTCGCGAAGACGTCTGCCGCTCACACCCGCAGCGAACTGCGTGACGCCGCCACCGCGTTCGAACGGGCCTCACGCTCGCACGTCCGCGCCGTGCGAGGGCACGACCGCGCCCTGCGCCAGGCCGCCCGCGACCTCGTCCACGGCGGTCCGGCCCTCGGCCGCGGCGAGGACGGAGCCACCACCGCCATGGCCATCGACATGCTGTTCTTCCTGATCACCACCGCCGCCCACTGGCACGCGAAGAAGGGCCACGCGCAGCAGGCCGTCGCCGCCGCGCGGGCCGCCGAGCACCTGCGCTCCGCCTACCAGGCCGCCGCCGCCCACCCCCTGGGCGTGCTCTACCAGCGAGGCCGGCGCCTGAACCGGCCCCTGCTCCAGCGACAGACGGTCGTGCTACGCGAGGCACTGCCCGCCCTGGCCGAGCAGATCCTCGCCGAACCCGGCTGGTACGCCTTGGCCGCGACCATCGCGGACGCCGAAGCCGCCGGCCACGACCCGGCCGCCCTGCTGTCCAACGCGGTCGAGCGCCGCGAACTCGACACCGCGGAGTCAGTGAGCGACGTGCTGGTCTGGCGGATGCGGCGGATGGCCGATCTGCCCGCCGACGCCTCGGACCTGCCCGCGTACGGCACAACAGACGGCTCGTCCCCCACGAGCCGGGCGGCATCCCGACCCTCTGCCCCTGGCCGGCGTCGCAGCGCGGAGGGCACCGCCGGAAAGACCCGGTGAACCCTCCAGCACATGCCGTACCGCCGTGCCAGCACACCGCCAGCAACAGGGCCACCGCCGCCTCCAGGCCACTGGAGACTTTGTGAATTGAACCTCCCGGCGGCGTGGGGCACGATCATGACGCGAGAAGGACGAGGCAGAGGAGGACGTCAGGATGTTTCACCGGATACGCCGCCGGGCGGCGGAGCCCAGCGAGGCGCAGCGCCGATTCTTCGAGATGTCGGCGCGGCTGCAGGACCAGGTCCCGCCGGGCATCGGGGGGCCGCCGACCGAGCCCGAGCCCGCTGAGCAGGCCGCCCCGATGGACGACTTCCTTCCGCCGGACCTGCGGGTGCCCAGCCACGACCAGCTCGACGGCAGGATGATGCCCTGGAAGCAGCCGCTCGTCCTCGACGACGAGATGGTCGCCTGCACCGAGTGCGGCGCGTACCGGAACTGGCTCGTCCTGTCCACCCGCGATCAGATCTGGCTGCGCTGCCCGGCGGGCCACCAGCAGCAGGAGAACCGCCTCGACACCGCCTGGTACAACCGGAGTGCCGGGCCCGCAGACGCGACGCATGCCACGTTCGAGGACTGCCTGCGCCACCTCGGCCACTGACCCCCACCCCTACAACCCCACCGGGCCCACGGGCCCGCACTGACCACCCGTCGCCTAGCACCAAGGGGTCAGTTCCGTCATGCGCGTTCGCGTCGCCACCACCGCCCTCGGCATCACCGCCGCTCTTCTCGCCGTGTCCGCGTGCTCCAGCACCACCGCCGACACGAAGTCCGACACCCCCTCCTCCGTCCCCTCCGAGAAGCCGGCCCTCTCCGACCGCAACGCCGCTCTGCTGTCTTCGGACATCCTGGAGAGGCGCCTGCTCGACGAGAGCGATCTCGGTGGCGGCTACGTGCACAAGCCGGAGCGCGCCGCCCAGCACGACGACATCACCGTCGTCGGCTGCCCGGCCCTGAGCAAGCTGGGCGGCGACGCGGCGACCGGCGGCACGCTCGCCTTCCCGCGCAAGGCGAAGGCCGCCTTCACCTACGCCGACGGCTCCTCCGAACTCTCGGAGGAGCTGTACAGCGACAGCGCGAACAAGCTGTCCGACGGCATAAGCCGGATCTCCGACGCCATGACCGGCTGCCCGAGCTATCAGGTCGTCGCGGGTGGGACCCCGATCGACGTCTCCACGCGGAAGCTGCCCGCGCCCCACGGTCTCGGTGACGAGCAGTGGAGCCAGCTCCTGACGTTCACCGCCGGAGGACGGAGCACCGTGGTGAAGCAGACCGCGATCCGTGACGGCAGTCTGCTGTTGATCGTCTCGGGCTCGCCGGCACTGGTCGACCGCCACCTCGGCACGGCCCTCGCCAAGGCCACAGCGACCACCTGACCGGCACTAACCCACGGACGCCCCCGACCTGCTCGTCGGGGGCATCCTCGCGTTGATCAACACGCTCAACAGCACATGCCGCCGGGACCAGCACCAGGACCAGCCCTGACCGGGCGGCGCCTGGGCACGGGGCGCGAGCAGCAAGAAGCCCGGCCCTCCCATAGGGAGAAGCCGGGCTGTGCGCGTCGCGCGAGAAGGTGGCCGCCAGGCGTTAAATGGCTGGCGCGCGAAGGATGAGCTGTACTGAGATTTGTGGAGTCCCTGATGCCAGGGTTACGGTCCTGGCGAAGGAGATCCACCAGCACCATGGCAGCACCCCGTAAATATCCGGACGAACTGCGCGAGCGCGCGATCCGCGAGGTCCGCACCACCGGCCGCCCGATCGCGCACGTCGCGAAGGACCTGGGCATCCACAAGGAGGCCCTGCGAGGCTGGGTCCGCCAGGCCGAGGCCGACCGCGGCGAGCGGGACGACCGGCTCACCACCGCCGAGCTGGACGAGCTCAAGCAACTCCGTAAAGAAGTAGCGGAGTTGCGGCGGGCGAACGAGATCCTGAAAGCCGCCTCGGTGTTTTTTGCCCAGGAGATCGACCGTCCCCGGACGAGGCCGAGCAGGTGATCGACCACCTGCGCGAGAGGGGCCTTGGGGTCGATCCCGTCTGCCGGGTGCTGGAGCTGTCGCCGTCGACGTATTTCGCCCGCAAGAAGCGGCCGAAGTCGGCCCGACGGCTCCGGGACGAGCAGCTCATGCCGCTGATCGAAGAGGTCCACACGGAATCGGGCGGCACCTACGGCGCCCGCCGTATCACCCGCGCGCTTCGGCGCAAGGGCCACGGGGTGGCCCGCTGCACCGTCGAGCGGCTGATGGCCGAGCTGGGCCTGGAGGGCGTCATCCGTGGCCGGCGGCGCCGGACCACGATTCCGGAACCGTCGGCGCCGCGTCCGCCGGACCTGGTCGACCGCGACTTCACCGC
>NZ_JBHYMF010000036.1:0-50184 GCF_042742855.1 Streptomyces sp. NPDC058877
CCCCCCGTCCGTGGGGGCGCCCCTCCTCCTTGCTAGCGAGCGTCCTCGCTGTCGATGCCGAGACCTGGCAGCAGGCCCGGCAGGAGTGGCGGAATGGTCACGTCCGGCACGTCCGAGCCCGACTGGCCGTCCGTCGACGTCGTCGGTGTGCCGGTCGGGGACGGGGCGAGCAGTCCTCCGGTGCTGCCGAGCAGGCCGTCGTCCTCGGGGGAGCCGGTGCCGGTGTCCGCGTTCGGTGCGGCTCCCGTGCTCGAACCGGACGGGTGCGGTGCGGGGACGGCACCCGTGGGGGACGCGTCCTGGGGGGACTGCGGATGCTGGGCGTCGGTGCCTGCGGTGCCCTGCGGGGGACTCGTCCTGCTGCGGGGGCCTTCGGAGCCGACCGCCCCCTTCTCGGGGATGCGGGGAAGGACCGACTGGAGCGGCTCGACCTCTTCGTCTATGGCGTCGAAGACGTCCGTCACCTGGCTGCCGACGTCCGCGAGCTGGACGGGGAGCCGGTCGCGCAGGCCGTTCCAGGTGTTTCGGTGGGACTGGGCGAAGGAGTTCAGCCGGGCCATCGGGCCGATCTCGCCGTCCTGGTCGTACGCCTGCCGGAGCAGTCGGTGTCCCTCGCTGGCGTCGTGCGTCACTCCGCTCAGGACGCGGCGGATCTCGGTGAGGGACTCGTGGTCGAGGTCCCCGGCACGACCGCGCTCCATGAGCCTGCGGGCCTCGCTGAGGCGGGTGGAGGCCTGGTCGAGGTAGATGCCGCCGCGGTCCGCGTCGTCGTCCGCCATGCCCAGCTTGATGTCTTCCATGCCGCGCTTGAGCCCGTAGAGCGAGTCACCGGGCAGGGCGTCGGAACTGGCAGCGGCGACCCCGCCGAAGGCGCCCGCCGCCACACCGACCGTCAGGCCGCCGGCGGCGAGGCCCTTGGTCCAGCGGGAGCGGGGGCGCAGCTTCCGGAAGGGGGACGCCCGGTGGGTCCCCTTGGTGGCGGACGTCCGTTGCTCCGGGACCGTGGCGCCCGCGGTCGCGCCGCCCTCCATGAGCATCGCTTCCATGGCGGCGACCAGCTGTGCTCGCTGCACCACCTTGACCTCGGGGTCGAGCTGTGGCCTCGGCAATTCGTCGAGACCGTTCGCCAAGGCCAACAGTCGATCCGGTTCGGCCGGTTCGGCCGTCTCCGGCGGGGTCTCGGACCATTCGGCCGCCGCGCCCTCGGACGCCCGGTCCTCCAGGGCTTGGGCGAAGGCGTTCGCCCGCCGGTGCGCCGATACGTTCGCGATCACTGGCGGCACCTCCTCTCGTCATGACGGTCGACTCCCCGGGGTGTCCGGAAGGTTGCACGCCTTGAACACATCCACACGAAAGAGTGAGTGGCTGCGGACATGGCGTGACCACAGGGAGCCTGCATCCCGCACAACGAGCGGCGCGGCACTTGGGTTACGCGCGAAAGATGATCGGACCAGTGCGTCATCGAGTCGTCACCGACTGTGAGTTGGGTGGAGGTTGTGGGATGTGGGGGGTAGGGCGGAAGAACGCGTGTGGGGGGCGCGGAGCGGTCAGCGGGCGTCGTCCGGGAGAAGGCGGGCCAGGGTGCGGACGGCCCGGTACTGGAGGGTCTTGATGGCGCCCTCGTTCTTGCCCATGACCCGGGCGGTCTCGGCGACCGAGAGCCCCTGGAGGAAGCGCAGGGTCACGCACTCCTGCTGTTGGGGGTTGAGGCGGCGGACCGCGTCGAGGAGGGCGGCGTTGGAGAGGGACTCCAGGACCGAGTCCTCGGGGCTGCGCTCGACCTCGTTGGCGTCGAGCATCTCGCCGGTCGTCACTTCGAGGCGGAAGCGGCTCGACTTGAAGTGGTCGGCGACCAGGTTCCGGGCGATGGTGACGAGCCAGGCGCCGAAGTCCCGGCCCTGCCAGGTGAAGGTGGAGATCCGGCGGAGGGCGCGCAGGAACGTCTCACTGGTGAGGTCCTCCGCGGTCGCCTTCCCGCCGACGCGGTAGTAGATGTAGCGGTAGACCGTGTCGCTGTACTGGTCGTACAGGCGGCCGAAGGCCTCGGCCTCGCCGGCCTGGGCGCGCTCGACGAGGTCCATCATGCGGGCGCTGTCGCTGTCCGCGGTGGGGCGGCGGGCGGTGGTCGAGGTTCCGGAGCGGGTGCCCCGTCTGCTCACGGCGGCACCGCCGTCGGCCAGGGCGTAGCAAGGGCCGACGGGTGCCGGGGCGGCGAAGGCGAAGGCGGGGACGGGGCCGGCGTACGCGGTGGGGACGAAGCCGCGCAAGTGGTCGAGGACCGTTGCGCGCAGCGTAGCCAGGCCCGAGGTGTCAACCCCGACGTGTGGGTACACGGGACTCCCAGAGGCAGAGCTTCCATCACGTTCAGTGCAGGACCGTTCACCCGTCGTGGCGACGCGAGGGGTCCTTTGTGCGTCTGAGGAGAATAACGCTTCGTACAGGCAGCACTACACCCAGTTGCTCAAATCACCGATTAGGTCGCATCGCTCGCTGCTTGTAGTCGGTTTAAGTCGCGCTTGGTGACCGGTTGTTGATCGTTTCGCTTTCGACTGTGACTGTGCGGGGGATGTGTTGTGCTCAAGTGGGGAGCTGGGGAGTGATCGGGGCCGCTGTGGGGTAAGAAGGCCGGAATGCCTGCGGGGCGACGTGTGCGGAGCTGTTCGACCACGGACGGGTGAGTGGTCGTGGTCCGGGGTTGTCGCAGGCGGTCGCAGCCGAAACGTATCGGCAGAACGGCCGTACTCGATCGGGCGTCCGGTCCCCGTGCTTCCGGAGCGTCAGTGCCGGCGGCGGTGCAGGGCGACGGCGGCGGCGGTGCCGCCGGCCAGCGCGCCGAGCCCCGCGGCGGCGGGGATGCCGACCTTGGCCGCCTTGCGGCCGGTCCGGTAGTCGCGCAACCGCCAGTCCCGGTCCTTCGCGTGCTTGCGCAGCTTGGTGTCCGGGTTGATCGCGTACGGGTGGCCCACCAGCGACAGCATCGGGATGTCGTTGTGCGAGTCGCTGTACGCGGCGCAACGGCCCAGGTCGAGGCCCTCGGCGGTGGCGAGGGCCCGGACCGCTTCGGCCTTGGCCGGTCCGTGCAGGGGTTCGCCCACCAGCTTGCCCGTGTAGACGCCGTCGACGGACTCGGCGACCGTGCCGAGCGCGCCGGTCAGGCCGAGTCGGCGGGCGATGATGGTGGCCGTCTCCACCGGGGCGGCCGTGACCAGCCAGACCTTCTGGCCCGCGTCCAGGTGCGCCTGGGCGAGGCCGCGGGTGCCGGGCCAGATGCGGTCGGCCATGTACTCGTCGTAGATCTCCTCGCCGATCGACATCAGTTCGGAGACGCGATGGCCCTTGACGATGGACAGGGCGCTGTCGCGCGCGTCCTGCATGTGGTCCGGGTCCTCGACGCCGGCGAGCCGGAACCAGGCCTGCTGCCAGGCGAAGCGGGCGAGCTCGCGGCGTTGGAAGAACTTCCGCTTGTACAGGCCGCGACCGAAGTGGAAGATCGCGGCGCCCTGCATCACGGTGTTGTCGAGGTCGAAGAACGCGGCCGCACGCACATCGCCGACGACCGGGAACTCGGGCTCGGCGAGCTCGGTTTCGGCGGCGGCGGACTCCTCGCGCTCCTGCTCCAGTTGGAGAGAGGACTTGCGTGCTGCCTCGGCAGCGGCCTCGCCTGCCAGGACGCTGCGCGCGGTCGCGGAGCGCCTACGGGGGGTGAGCCATCCCAGAGTGGCCATGCCGTTGAGCATAGCCAGTCTGTTCGGTACTTCCCGACTTGTGAGGATGCCGTGGTGTGAACAGTCTGCGCCGAGCGTGTCGCCGGGGTTACCGGGCCGCGCAGAATGGACGACATGTTCGGACGCGCGAAGAAGAAGGACGGCGGGGCGGGACGGGATCCCGGGGCCCGTCTGGTGACGCTGATCGGCAAGCCGGGATGCCATCTCTGCGACGACGCCCGGGAGGTGATCGCGGCCGTGTGTACGGAGACCGGGGCGTCCTGGGAGGAGAAGGACATCACCCGCGACGAGGAACTCCACCGGGCGTACTGGGAGCAGATTCCCGTGGTCCTCGTCGACGGGGAGCAGCACACCTTCTGGCGCGTGGACGCCGGGCGGCTCCGGCGGGCGCTGGGTGCGTGACCGAAAGACGGCCACCGGCACGGGTGTTTTCTTGCATTTCAGGGGTGGGCGAGTGAGGGGAGTGCGTGGCTTTGCCCCCTTCGGAATTCCAACGCGCTGACGTGCTCCGCGGTTCCGTGACGACGCGAACCGGCCGCGTGACCCCGGTCACTTTGGCCGGACAAAACGGACACCATCTTTGTGCACGCGTTCACAAAGACATAGCCTGCATTCGACGGGGCGGTCTTGGGACGCATGGCCGCCTACAGCCCCGCTCATCCCGCAGGAGCACCGTGGCAACTGGCCGAACTCACCGACCGGCGACCCGTAGCCGAGGAATTCCCGAGGCCACCGTCGCCCGCCTTCCGCTGTACTTGCGCGCACTCACCGCGCTTTCGGAGCGTTCCGTACCCACGGTCTCCTCCGAGGAGCTCGCTGCTGCCGCGGGGGTCAACTCCGCCAAGCTGCGCAAGGACTTCAGCTACCTCGGCTCGTACGGCACCCGCGGTGTCGGCTACGACGTCGAGTACCTCGTCTACCAGATCTCCCGCGAGTTGGGGCTCACCCAGGACTGGCCCGTTGTCATCGTCGGCATCGGCAACCTCGGTGCGGCCCTCGCCGGCTACGGCGGTTTCGCGTCCCGTGGCTTCCGCGTCGCCGCGCTGATCGACGCCGATCCCGCCATGACCGGCAAGCCGGTCGCCGGGATCCCCGTCCAGCACAGCGATGACCTGGAGAAGATCATCAGTGAGGACGGCGTCTCCATCGGCGTCATCGCGACCCCGGCCGGTGTCGCCCAGCAGGTCTGCGACCGTCTGGTGGCGGCCGGTGTCACCTCCATCCTGAACTTCGCCCCGACCGTGCTCTCCGTGCCCGACGGCGTGGACGTGCGCAAGGTCGACCTCTCCATCGAACTGCAGATCCTCGCCTTCCACGAGCAGCGCAAGGCCGGCGAGGAGTCGAGCGTCGAGGACCTCCCCGGTGCGGGTGCCGAGGTGGAGCAGACCGCGGCCCCGGCGCCGCCGGCGCCCCGCACCACCACCAACGGCGGCAGCCGCAAGGGACCGGACGGAGACGTGCCCGCGGTGATGCCGGCATGAGCCTCCTCGTCGTCGGACTGAGCCACCGCAGCGCCCCGGTCTCCATCCTGGAGCGGGCCTCGCTGTCGGCGGACACCCAGGCCAAACTGCTCCAGGACACCCTCGCCGCCGAACCGGCGACCGAGGGAACCGTCCTGGCCACCTGCAACCGCATCGAGCTCTACGCCGACGTGGACAAGTTCCACGCCGGTGTCGCCGAGCTGTCCACGCTCCTCGCGCAGCACAGCGGCATCGGCCTGGACGAGCTCACCCCCTACCTCTACGTGCACTACGAGGACCGGGCCGTCCACCACCTCTTCTCGGTGGCCTGCGGGCTGGACTCCATGGTCGTGGGCGAGGGGCAGATCCTCGGCCAGATCAAGGACGCCCTCGCCCTCGGTCAGGACCTCCACACCGCCGGCCGTCTCCTCAACGACCTGTTCCAGCAGGCGCTGCGGGTCGGCAAGCGCGCGCACAGCGAGACCGGCATCGACCGGGCGGGACAGTCGCTCGTCACCTTCGGCCTGGAGCAGCTCGCACACGGCGCCGACGTCGAGACCTGGGCCGCGGGCAAGAAGGCGCTCGTCATCGGCGCCGGCTCCATGTCCTCCCTGGCCGCCGCCACGCTCGCGCGCTCCGGCGTCTCCGAGGTCGTCATCGCCAACCGCACCCTGGCCCGCGCCGAGCGGCTCGCGCAGATCCTCACCGAGCCCGGCGCGGGAACGGGAGTGGCCGCACGCGCTGCCGATATGGTTGCCGTCGGCGACGAACTGACACGTGCCGACGTCGTCATCTCCTGCACCGGCGCCACCGGGCTCGTCCTCACCGGCGAGGCCGTCGGGACCGCCGTGCAGGACCGCACGGCCCCGCTCTTCCTGCTCGACCTCGCCATGCCCCGCGACATCGACGCCGCCGCCCACCGCATCCCCGGCGTCCGGCTCGTCGACATCGAATCGCTCGCCGAGGCCTCCGCCGACGCGCCCATGGCGGCCGACGTCGACCGGGTGCGGGGCCTCGTCTCGGACGAGGTCGCCGCCTTCGGCGCCGCCCAGCGGGCCGCCCACATCACCCCGACCGTGGTCGCCCTGCGCACCATGGCGGCCGACGTGGTCGCCAGCGAGGTCGCCCGCCTGGAAGGCCGCCTCCCCGGCCTCGACGACAAGCAGCGCGCCGAGATCACCCAGACCGTGCGCCGCGTCGTCGACAAGCTCCTGCACGCGCCGACCGTGCGGGTCAAGCAGCTGGCCAGCGAGCCCGGCGGTGCCGGGTACGCGGACGCGCTGCGGACACTCTTCGACCTCGACCCGGAGACGGTGGCTTCCGTCAGCCGGGCCGACCTGAATGACGCCGACGTCAAGAACCGAGGGCGAGTATGACCGAGAGGGCACTGAGGCTCGGGACCAGGCGCAGCAAGCTCGCCATGGCCCAGTCCGGGCACGTGGCCGACGCGGTCCGGCAGCTGACCGGCCGGCCCGTCGAGCTCGTGGAGATCACGACGTACGGGGACACCTCCCGGGAGCACCTCGCGCAGATCGGCGGCACCGGCGTCTTCGTCGCCGCCCTCCGCGACGCGCTGCTCGCCGGCGAGGTCGACTTCGCCGTGCACTCCCTGAAGGACCTGCCGACCGCCCAGCACCCCGACCTGGTGCTGGCCGCGATCCCGACGCGCGAAGACCCGCGCGACGTGCTGATCGCGCGCGAAGGGCTGGCGCTCGACCGGCTGCCCGCGGGTGCCCGCGTCGGCACCGGTTCCCCGCGGCGCATGGCCCAGCTCCACGCGCATGCGCGCAGCCACGGCCTGGAACTCACCTGCGTCCCCATCCGGGGCAACGTCGACACCCGCGTCGGCTACGTCCGCAAGGGGGAGCTGGACGCGGTCGTGTTGGCCGCGGCCGGACTCAACCGCATCGGCGGAACCGATGAGCTCCTCGACGGACTGACGGCCGAGCCGCTGCCCGTCGACACGGTGCTGCCCGCTCCCGGCCAGGGGGCCCTGGCCGTCGAATGCCTGGCGTCGAACACCGAACTCGTCGCCGCGCTCGCGCCGCTCGACGACCCGCGCACGCGGGCCGCCGTGACCGCCGAGCGATCCCTGCTCGCCGCCCTGGAGGCCGGCTGCTCCGCACCCGTGGGTGCGCTGGCCGACCTGCTGGCCGACGGCCCCGGTCTCGGGCAGGTTGTCACCGAAATGCGCCTGCGCGGCGTCGTCGGCACCACCGACGGCTCGACGCTGGTGCAGCTGTCCACCACCGGACCCGTACCCACCTCGCACGACGAGGCCCTGGCGCTCGGACGCGAACTCGCGGACGAGATGCTCGCCAAGGGTGCGGCCGGTCTTATGGGGGAGCGAGCACTTTGAGCCCCACCAGCCCGACCACCAGCCCCCTGTCCCAGGTCTTCGCGGGCCACGGACACGTCACGTTCCTCGGCGCAGGCCCGGGCGACCCCGGACTGTTGACCCTCAGGGCCGTCGAGGCCCTTGCGGGGGCGGACGTCCTGATCGCCGAGCCGGAGGTCCTCGAGGTCGTTCGCGGCCATGCGCGCGTGGGGGTGAGCACGCCGGAGCTGACGGTCGTTGACGAGGCGTCAACAGCCGCCGGCGTCCCCGTGTTGAGGGATGCGACCAATCTTGTCATGGAGGCCGCGAGGGGCGGCAAGCGGGTCGTCCGTGCAGTGACCGGCGACCCCGGACTTGACGGGAACGCCGGAGCCGAGATGCTCGCCTGCGCCGCCGAGGGCATCCCCTTCGAGGTCGTGCCCGGCGTCGCCACGGCCGTCGGCGTGCCCGCGTACGCCGGGGTGCCGCTGCGCGATGCGCAGGGCACGGACGTCCGCTTCGTCGACGCCCGTACCGCCGACGAGCGGTGCTGGGCCGAGGTCGGTGCCTCCGACGGCACCGTCGTCGTCTCGACCTCGCTGGACGCGGTGGCCGCTGCCGCCGGTGAGCTGGTGGCGGCAGGCCGTAAGCCGGACACCCCGCTCACCGTCACCATCGCCGGTACGACCACCCGCCAGCGCACCTGGAGCGCGACGCTGGGCACCATCGCCCAGGTCTTCAAGCAGGGCAAGGTCCTGCCCTCGCCCGAGGGGCACCGGCCGGTCATAGCCGTGGTCGGCGAGCGCAGCGCCCCGGCGCAGCGGGACCAGCTGTCGTGGTTCGAGTCGAAGCCCCTCTTCGGGTGGCGGGTCCTCGTGCCGCGCACCAAGGAACAGGCCGCGTCGCTCTCCGACCAGCTGCGTTCCTACGGCGCGGTGCCGCACGAGGTGCCGACGATCGCCGTCGAGCCGCCGCGCACCCCGCAGCAGATGGAGCGGGCGGTCAAGGGGCTCGTCACCGGCCGCTACGAGTGGATCGCCTTCACCTCGGTGAACGCGGTGAAGGCCGTCCGGGAGAAGTTCGAGGAGTACGGGCTCGACGCCCGTGCCTTCGCCGGCATCAAGGTCGCCGCCGTGGGCGAGCAGACCGCCGCCGCGCTGGTCGACTTCGGTGTGAAGCCGGACCTCGTGCCCAGCGGGGAGCAGTCCGCGGCAGGGCTGCTGGAGGACTGGCCGCCGTACGACCCGGTCTTCGACCCGATCGACCGCGTCTTCCTGCCGCGCGCCGACATCGCGACCGAGACCCTGGTCGCGGGCCTCATCGAGCTCGGGTGGGAGGTCGACGACGTCACCGCCTACCGGACCGTGCGGGCCTCGCCGCCGCCGGCGGACACCCGGGAGGCGATCAAGGGCGGCGGCTTCGACGCCGTGCTGTTCACGTCGTCGTCGACCGTGCGGAACCTGGTCGGCATCGCCGGCAAGCCGCACAACGTGACGGTGATCGCCTGCATCGGCCCCGCCACGGCCAAGACGGCCGAGGAACACGGACTGCGGGTGGACGTGCTCTCCCCGGAGCCGTCCGTCCACAAGCTCGCCGAGGCGCTGGCGGACTTCGGCACGCGGCGCCGGGAGGCGGCGCTGGAGGCCGGCGACCCGGTGACCCGGCCGAGCGAGCGGCGGCCTGGTGCGCGGCGGCGCCGGACGACGTAGGGATGCCCTTCGACGGGGTGCGGGTCCGGTTCGCGGGCCCGCACCCAGGTGCGTGGGGCCGGGGCGTCCGGCCCGGAGGTGAGCGGGCGCCGCGGGGGTCCGGCGGGGCGCATGCCCACAGGGCGTCGGTAAGGGCAGCCCGTCCGCGGGCGTAGCCTCGGAGCCATGAACTCGTACGGATCCTTTCCCGGGGCGCGTCCGCGGCGGTTGCGGACCTCGCCCGCCATGCGACGGATGGTCGCCGAGACGCGGCTGCACCCGGCCGACCTGATCCTGCCCGCGTTCGTGCGGGAGGGGATCACCGAGCCGGTGCCGATCGCCGCCATGCCGGGGGTCGTGCAGCACACCCGGGACACCCTGCGGAAGGCCGCGGTGGAGGCACTGGAGGCCGGAGTCTCCGGGATCATGCTCTTCGGAGTGCCCGAGGACGCGAAGAAGGACGCGGCGGGGACGGCCGGCACGGACCCCGACGGCATCCTGCAGGTCGCTATCCGGGACGTGCGGGCCGAGGTCGGCGACGAGCTGATCGTCATGTCGGACCTGTGCCTCGACGAGTACACCGACCACGGCCACTGCGGCGTCCTGACCGAGGACGGCCGCGTCGACAACGACGCCACGCTGGAGCGTTACGCGGAGATGGCGCAGGTCCAGGCCGACGCCGGGGTCCACGTCGTCGGCCCCTCCGGGATGATGGACGGGCAGGTCGGGGTCGTCCGGGACGCCCTGGACACCATCGGCAAGGAGGACGTGTCGATCCTCGCGTACACCGCGAAGTACTCCTCCGCCTTCTACGGACCCTTCCGGGAGGCCGTCGGCTCGTCGCTCAAGGGCGACCGCAAGACCTACCAGCAGGACCCGGCCAACCTCCGCGAGTCGATGCGCGAGCTGGCGCTCGACCTGGAGGAGGGCGCCGACATGGTGATGGTGAAGCCCGCGGGCCCGTACCTGGACGTGCTCGCCAAGGTCGCCGGGGCCGTGGACGTCCCCGTCGCCGCCTACCAGATCAGTGGTGAGTACGCGATGGTCGAGGCCGCCGCGGAGAAGGGCTGGATCGACCGGGACAAGGCGATCCTGGAGACCCTCACCGGCATCCGCCGGGCCGGTGCGCAGATGATCCTGACCTACTGGGCCACCGAAGTCGCGCAGAACCTGTCCGCCGGACGCTGAGCGCGTGCCGGGCGGACCCGGGTCCCCCGGGGTTCCGCACCGGAGCGTTTCCCGGGGCCCCGGCCGTCGCGCGGGCCGTCGCGCGCCCGGGTCACGCTGCCCGGGCCCCGGCGTCGCGCGGTGCGGCCGGTGGCCCCCGTGCGGGGCGAGTGGTGGGGCGGCGCGGGGCGGCGCACCCTGGAGGGGTAGCCGACAGGTACCTCGGTGGAGGTGGTCCTCATGATGCACACGCTCGTCGGATGGCACGTGGAGATGGAGTTCCAGGAGGAGGGCGACCGGACGCGGGCCGCGGCCATGGTCCGGCTCTCCGACGGCACCGAGTTCCGGGCCCACGGCACCGCGAACCGACACCCCTCCGATCCCGAGCAGTTGAGGGTGGGCGAGGAGATCGCCGGTGCCCGGGCGCTGATGGACCTCGCTTCGCAGCTGCTCCAGAAGGCCCACACGGAGATCGACGAGGTGTCGGGCCGCACCTCGCACGCCATCCGCTGATGACGAAGCCCCCGGCACGGAACACCGTGTCGGGGGCTTCGTTCCGTCGGGCGGTCAGAGGCGCTCGGGCGTCCTGATGCCCAGCAGGTCCATGCCCTGGTGGAGCGTGCGGGCGGTCAGCCCGCACAGGAAGAGACGGTTCTCGACCTGCTCGGGGGTGTCCGCCTTCAGGACGGGGCACTCCGAGTAGAACGTCGTGTAGTGCGAGGCCAGCTGGTACAGGTACGCGGCCAGCTTGTGCGGGGCGTACTCCGCGGCCGTCTCGGCGATCAGCTCGCCGAAGCCGTCCAGATGCAGCCCGAGCGCCCGCTCGGAGGGCGCGAGGGCCAGCTCCCGGTGCGCGGCCGGCTCGGCGTCGCCCGCCTTGCGGAGGATCGACTGGATCCGGGCGTACGCGTACTGCAGGTACACCGAGGTGTCGCCGTTCAGCGAGACCATCTGGTCCAGGTCGAACTTGTAGTCGCGGGCCGCCGAGGTCGACAGGTCCGCGTACTTCACCGCGCCGATGCCCACCTGGGCGCCGCGCTCGGCGATCTCCTCCTCCGTCAGGTCCTGGGCCTTCTCGCGGACCACGGCCGAGGCGCGGTCGATCGCCTCGTCCAGCAGGTCCACCAGCCGGACCGTTTCGCCCTCACGGGTCTTGAACGGCTTGCCGTCCTTGCCGAGGACCGTGCCGAAGGCCAGCTGGACGGCCTTCACGTCGTCGTTCAGCCAGCCGGCCCGGCGGGCCGTCTCGAAGACCATCTTGAAGTGCAGCGACTGGCGGGCGTCCACCACGTACAGCAGGGACGTGGCCTTCAGGTTCTGCACCCGGTCGCGGATCGCGGACAGGTCCGTCGCCGCGTAGCCGAAGCCGCCGTCGGACTTCTGGACGATCAGCGGCGTCGGATTGCCGTCCGGGCCCTTCACGTCGTCGAAGAACACGCACAGCGCACCCTCGGAGCGGACGGCGACGCCCGACTCCTCCAGCAGCCGGCAGGTCTCCGTCAGCATGTCGTTGTAGCCCGACTCGCCGACGACGTCGCCGTCCTGGATGTCCATGTCCAGCTTGTCGAAGACCGAGTAGAAGTAGATCTTCGACTCGTCGACGAACCGCTGCCAGAGCGCGAGCGTCTCCTCGTCACCGGCCTGCAGGTCCACCACCCGCGCACGGGCCCGGGTCTTGAACTCCTCGTCGGAGTCGAAGAGGGCGCGCGAGGCCTTGTAGAGCCGGTTCAGGTTCGACATGGCCTCTTCGCCGGAGACCTCGGTCTCCGAGGAGTGGTCCAGCTCGTGCGGGTGCTCGATCAGGTACTGGATGAGCATGCCGAACTGGGTGCCCCAGTCGCCGATGTGGTGGCGCCGGACCACCGTCTCGCCGGTGAACTCCAGGATCTCGACCATGGCGGCACCGATCACGGCCGACCGGAGGTGCCCGACGTGCATCTCCTTGGCCACGTTCGGCTGGGCGTAGTCGACCACGGTCGTGCCCGCCGACTCGTTGAACGGCACGCCGAGGCGGGCGTCGGCGGCGCGGGCCGCGAGGGTGTCGATGATCGCGGCGTCGGTGACCGTGATGTTCAGGAAGCCGGGGCCGGAGACCTCGATCTCCTTCAGGACGTCGTTGGCCGGGATCGCCCCGACGACCTTGGTGGCCAGCTCGCGCGGGTTGCCCTTGAGCTGCTTGGCCAGCGCCAGGATGCCGTTCGCCTGGAAGTCGGCCCGGTCGCTTCGTCGCAGCAGCGGGTCGGCGGACGCGGCGTCCGGCAGGGCTGCCGAGAGGCCGTCCGCGAGGCGCTGCTGCACGGTCGAAGCGAGGGAAGGGACCGAGGCCATGAGCTTCCGTTCCGTTGTAAAGGTGTCCGGTGGTCTATTTCGCTTGTCAAGTGTCCCATGGGAGAGCAACGTGTTTTCTCCGCCCGTGGACGACCGCGGGCCGTGGACAACCTCGGAGCGCATCGTTCCGTCTGGGACAATGGCAGGCGTAAAGCTGTAAGGCTTCGAGGCATTCGAGGAAGAAGGACGTACCGACCGTGGCTCAGAGCAGCACCGAGACCGACTGGGTCTCCCGTTTCGCGGACGAGGTCATCGCCGAGTCGGAGCGACGTGCGCCTGGCAAACCGGTCGTCGTCGCGTCCGGTCTCTCCCCGTCCGGCCCGATCCACCTCGGCAATCTGCGCGAGGTCATGACCCCGCACCTGGTCGCCGACGAGATCCGTCGCCGTGGACACGAGGTCCGGCACCTCATCTCCTGGGACGACTACGACCGCTACCGCAAGGTGCCGAACGGCATCGAGGGCATCGACGCGTCCTGGGCCGAGCACATCGGCAAGCCGCTGACCTCGGTTCCGGCCCCGGCCGGTTCGGCGCACCCCAACTGGGCCGAGCACTTCAAGGCCGCCATGGTGGAGTCGCTCGCCGAGCTGGGCGTCGAGTACGACCCGATCAGCCAGACCGAGCAGTACACCAAGGGCGCCTACCGCGAGCAGATCCTGCACGCGATGAGGCACCGCGGTGACATCGACGCCGTCCTCGACCAGTACCGGACGAAGAAGGCCCCGAAGAAGCAGTCCCAGAAGCCGGTCGACGAGGCCGAGCTGGAGGCCGCCGAGGGTTCCGGTGCGGCCGGCGAGGACGACGGCTCCGGCGGCGGCGCCGGCTACTTCCCGTACAAGCCCTACTGCGGGCAGTGCGAGAAGGACCTGACCACCGTCACCGCGTACGACGACGAGACCACCGAGCTCGGTTACACCTGCTCGGCCTGTGGCTTCGCCGAGACCGTCAAGCTCAGTGAGTTCAACCGCGGCAAGCTGGTGTGGAAGGTCGACTGGCCCATGCGCTGGGCCTACGAGGGCGTCATCTTCGAGCCCTCGGGCGTCGACCACTCCTCGCCCGGTTCGTCCTTCCAGGTCGGCGGGCAGATCGTCCGCATCTTCGACGGCGTCCAGCCCATCGGCCCCATGTACGCCTTCGTCGGCATCAGCGGCATGGCCAAGATGTCCTCCTCGAAGGGCGGCGTGCCCACCGCGGCCGACGCGCTGAAGATCATGGAGCCCCAGCTCCTGCGCTGGCTCTACGCCCGCCGCAGGCCCAACCAGTCCTTCAAGATCGCCTTCGACCAGGAGATCCAGCGGCTCTACGACGAGTGGGACAAGCTGGAGGCCAAGGTGGCCGACGGCAGCGTCCTCCCGGCCGACGCCGCCGCGCACGCCCGCGCCGCCCGTACCGCGGCCGGCGAGCTCCCGCGCACCCCGCGCCCGCTCCCGTACCGCACGCTCGCCTCCGTCGTCGACATCACCGCCGGCCACGACGAGCAGACCCTGCGGATCCTGACCGACCTCGATCCCGGGAACCCGGTCACCTCCCTCGACGAGGTCCGGCCGCGCCTGGACCGGGCCGAGAACTGGATCACCAGTCAGGTCCCGGCCGAACAGCGCACCATCGTCCGCGAGGAGCCCGACACCGAGCTCCTCGGGACCCTGGACGAGGAGGGCCGCGAGTCCCTGCGGCTGCTGCTGGAGGGGCTCGACACCCACTGGTCGCTGGACGGGCTCACCACCCTCGTCTACGGCGTCCCGAAGGTCATGGCCGGTCTCGACCCCGAGGCCAAGCCGACGCCCGAGCTGAAGCTCGCCCAGCGCGCCTTCTTCGCCCTGCTCTACAAGCTCCTGGTCAGCCGTGAGACCGGCCCGCGCCTGCCCACGCTGCTGCTTGCGGTCGGGGCGGAGCGGGTGCGCAAGCTGCTCGGGGCCTGAGGCCGAGGAAAGGGCCGCCCCCGGATCCTTCCGGAGGCGGCCCTTTCCGCTGTCCTTCCCCCGTCCGGAGCCGTCGGACGCCGTGTTCCGGGCGTCGGTCTCCGGTCGGGATCAGGCGGTGTCGTGCTCGGCCATGGCTTCCTGGACGCGCTTCTGGATGCCCGGGACCAGCCCGTACAGCAGGTCCGTGTCCGCGGCGGGGAACTCCTGGAGGCCGTAGTGGGCGGCCACCAGTTGCGCCAGTTCGGCGTCGCTCGGGAACTGGTCGTTGTCCTGCACGTACGACCACGTGATCTTGAAGACGTCCTCCTCGAACTCGTTCACGGGAGCCTGCGGCTCCTCGACGTATTCGGGGTAGGGGACGAACTCCTCCGGGCCCGACGGCGGAACGTCCTCCGGCCCCTGCGGCACCGGGACCGGCATGGGCTCCAGGCCCTCCACGATCTGCGGGTTGTACGTGCCCTCGTAGGACTCCGGAGAGACGGTCTGGGCCGCGAACCACTGGCTCTCGTGGGTCACCGGGCCCGCGGCCGGCATTCCGGCCGGAGCCTCGGCACCGACCGGGATCGGGGCCTGGACTCCGGAACCGGTTGGGGCCTGGACTCCGGTACCGGCCGGGGCCTGGGCCAGTACCGCCGGCTGTTGGAGCTGCGGAGGCTGGGCGTGGGGCTGTGCCGGCAGCACCGCCGGCTCGATGCCGGCCGCCGCGAGGCCCGCCGGGGCCGTCTCCGCCAGCGGCACGCCGTACCGGGCGAGCCGCAGCGGCATCAGCGCCTCCACCGGGGCCTTGCGCCGCCAGCCCCGTCCGAAGCGCGCCTGCAGCCGGGCCTGGTAGATCAAACGCTCCTGTTCCAGCTTGATGACCTGCTCGTACGAACGCAGCTCCCACAGCTTCATCCGGCGCCACAGCCGGAACGTCGGCACCGGAGAGAGCAGCCAGCGGGTGATCCGGACGCCCTCCATGTGCTTGTCGGCCGTGATGTCCGCGATCCGGCCCACCGCGTGCCGCGCCGCCTCCACGGCCACCACGAACAGCACCGGGATCACCGCGTGCATGCCGACGCCCAGCGGATCCGGCCAGGCAGCGGCACCGTTGAAGGCGATGGTGGCCGCCGTCAGCACCCAGGCGGTCTGGCGCAGCAGCGGGAACGGGATCCGCAGCCAGGTCAGCAGCAGGTCCAGGGCGAGCAGCACGCAGATGCCCGCGTCGATGCCGATCGGGAAGAAGTACGAGAAGGTGCCGAAGCCCTTTTGCAGGGCGAGTTCGCGCACGGCGGCGTACGAACCCGCGAAGCCGATCCCCGCGATGATCAGCGCACCGGCGATGACGAGGCCGATGAGTATTCGGTGTGTGCGTGTCAACTGCATCGCGGCCACCCGCGATCCCCTCCCGTCATTCGACTACCGGCGCGCACAGAGTGGCACACATGTGCGGAGCCCGGCCCTCGGGGGAAGGCCGGGCTCCGCATGTGTGTAGCCGTATGCGCCGTCATGCGGCTAATTGTCCGTGGTTACTTGTTGGCCGCGGCGACCGCGGCAACGGCTTCCTTGGCCGCCTTGACCGCACCGTCCGTGATGGACTTCTCCGACGGGGTGTCAGCGCCCGCGTAACCGGCGCCGTTGTACGAGAGCAGCACCAGCACATTGCCCGTCCGGGCCACGATCGACGCGTAGACGAAGTCCTCGTCGGTCTTGTGCAGCTGGTACACGACCGTCTGCGCCTCGTCGCCGATGCCCGTGGTCGTCGTCGTGCGCAGCTTCTTCGCGCCCGGGGTCTCCTGGACCTTCGTGATCTCCTTCGCCAGGTTCTGCTGCGCGCGCTCCTGACCGCTGCCGAGCGTGACGTCGGAGGCGTAGCGGTAGAAGGACACGTCGAGCCAGCGGTACTGCGAGCCGTCCACGCCCTTGTCGTCCAGACCGTTCCACGAGCAGCCGCCGCGGCTGTTGAGGTCGCTGGAGGCGGCCGGCGTGCCGTTCTTCGTCCTGGCCTTGGGCACCAGCGACTCCGTCGTCTTCGCCGAGATCGCCTTGCAGACGTCCGGCAGCTTCGCGAACTTCGCCGGCTCGACCGTCTTGGTGGACTGTGACGGGGAGGGCGTGGCCGACGCCGGCGCCGATGCGGACGCCTTGTCCTGCCCCTCCTTCCCGTCGGAGTCCGAGGAGCAGCCGGCGGCGACGAGCATCACCGGGACGGCGGCGCAGGCGAGTATGCGGGTGAGGCGCGTTCGCGGAGCTGATCGCTGCATGGTTCCTTCAGTCGCTTGTCGTACGGTCCGGTCTGCGGTCCCGGTCGGCGGTCGGGGACACGGAGCGGCCACGGCCACGGCGACACGTTACGTGGTCGCCGCGTGCTCGCGGAGCGGAGTCGACCGGCTACTCCTCCAGTCGTTCGGCGAGCTTCCGGGCCAGGTTCCGGGCCCTTTCCTGCAGCTCCTGGCTGTCGGGGGCCTCGGCGGAACCCGTGGTCTGCTCCTGGTAGGAGACCGTCACGAGCACGTTCGATGTGCGGAACACCACGTGGACGAGCCGCTGCTGCCTGCTCGTGCCGACCGTGCTGAGGACGTCGTCGACGTACGCGACGTCCCCGAGGCCTTCGAGGACGCGGGGTTCGAGGCCGGTCGCCGTCGTCGTGGCGGTCGGGTCGGCGGCGGGGACGTCGGCGCTCGACGCCGTGCTCGACGCCGTGCTCGACGCCGTGCTCGACGCCGTGCTCGACGGGGTGGCCCCCGTCGCCGGCTGACCCGAGGGGGAGGAGGTCCCGGTGGGGGTGGCTCCGGTGGCGGAAGCGTCCGTGGTGGCGGGCGGGGCCGTGGGCGGCAGCGGGATGCCCGCCGCGAGTTGTTTGCGGAGGTACACCTCCTGCGCACGGTCGTCATCGCTGACGGTCGCGTCGTACGACACCACCCGCTCGATGTCGAGGGAGAGGCGGTGCGAGAGCTCCAGGGTGTCGGCCTTCCAGGTGCAGCCGACGCGTCGGTCCGTGTCGTAGGTGACGGCGGCCACGCCCCGGTACGCCTTGTCGCGCTCGGCCTCGGACAGTTCGGCCGCACCCGGGAGCAGCTCCTTGAGGGTGGCCTGCGGTACGGCGCCGCAGGGCTCGAAGAGGGTGCGGTAGCGGCCGGGAGGTGCGGTGGCGGCGGCCGGGCCGGCCTTGGAGTCGACGGTGAGGTCGTCGGCGGGGGTGCCGGCGGAGCAGGCCGTGAGGCCGGCCGTCAGGCCGAGCGCGAGGAGGGCTGCGGACCGGGCCGTGGACCCGGCGAGGCGGGGCGCGTACCTCTTCAGCTGCACGTTCCCGGGCTCCTTTCGCCGATGCTCTTCCGAAAACTGTTTGCCGTGCGAACCCGGCTGATGGACACAATGTCTACCGCACGCGCAGCCGTTGATGCTGGCCCGCCGTCACCTGTACGGGCTTTGGTTCCGGTTTTGCGTTATTAAACTTATCGGGGGAATTGAGGGATTATGTCTTACGTCGAGGTTCCTGGCGCGAAAGTGCCGATCCGCATGTGGGCCGATCCCGCCTCCGTGGAGGGCGGCGCCATGCAGCAGTTGCAGAACGTGGCGACGCTGCCGTGGATCAAGGGCCTGGCCGTGATGCCGGACGTGCACTACGGCAAGGGAGCGACGGTCGGTTCGGTGATCGCGATGCGGGACGCGGTCTGTCCGGCGGCGGTCGGCGTGGACATCGGCTGCGGCATGTCGGCGGTCAAGACCTCCCTGACGGCCAACGACCTGCCGGGCGACCTGTCCCGGCTCCGCTCGAAGATCGAGCAGGCGATCCCGGTCGGGCGCGGGCTGCACCGCGAGGCGGTGGACCCGAAGCGGCTGCACCAGTTCCCCACGGCCGGTTGGGACGCCTTCTGGGCGGGGTTCGACACGGTCGCCGACCCGGTGAAGTTCCGCCGGGAGCGGGCGGGCCAGCAGATGGGAACGCTCGGCGGCGGCAACCACTACGTGGAGGTCTGCTTCGACGAGGCGGGCGCCATTTGGCTGATCCTGCACTCCGGCTCCCGCAACATCGGCAAGGAACTGGCCGAGCACCACATCGGGGTGGCCCAGAAGCTGCCCCACAACCAGGGTCTGGTCGACCGGGACCTGGCGGTGTTCGTCTCGGACACGCCCCAGATGGCGGACTACCGGAACGATCTGTACTGGGCGCAGGAGTACGCGCAGTACAACCGCGCGATCATGATGGCGCTCCTGAAGGAAGTGATCCGCAGGGAGTTCCGGAAGGCCAAGGTGACCTTCGAGACCGAGATCTCCTGCCACCACAACTACGTGGCGGAGGAGCGGTACGAGGGCGTGGACCTGCTGGTCACGCGGAAGGGGGCGATCCGTGCCGGGCGCGGCGAGTTCGGGATCATCCCCGGTTCGATGGGTACCAGCTCGTACATCGTGAAGGGCCTGGGCAACGAGAAGGCCTTCAACTCCGCTTCGCACGGTGCGGGGCGGAGGATGAGCCGGAGCGCGGCGAAGCGCCGCTTCACGGTGCGGGACCTGGAGGAACAGACGCGCGGGGTCGAGTGCCGCAAGGACTCCGGCGTGGTGGACGAGATCCCGGGCGCCTACAAGCCGATCGAGCAGGTGATGGAGCGGCAGCAGGACCTGGTCGAGGTGGTCGCCAAGCTGAAGCAGTTCATCTGCGTGAAGGGTTGAGGCCCCGGAAGCGTGCGGCGCACGGACCTCGTGGAACGGCCCCCGGCCCCTGCCGGGGGCCGTTCCACGTCGTGCCGCCGTGACGGGGGAACGCGCGGGCGGCGGGGCGCCCGGGCGTGATCAGAGTTCCCGGTGGACCTTCGTGTTGGAGGCCTGGGCGCGGGGGCGGACGACGAGCAGGTCGATGTTGACGTGCGGGGGACGGGTGCAGGCCCAGGTGATGGTGTCGGCCACGTCGTCGGCGGTGAGGGGTTCGGCGACGCCGGCGTAGACCTTGGCCGCCTTGTCGGCGTCGCCGCGGAAGCGGGTGGTGGCGAACTCGTCGGTCTTGACCATGCCGGGGGCGATCTCGATGACGCGGACCGGGGTGCCGACGATTTCCAGGCGGAGGGTCTCGGCGAGGACGCGGGCGCCGTTCTTGGCGGCGACGTAGCCGGCGCCGCCTTCGTAGGTGGAGTGGCCGGCGGTGGAGGAGAGGACGACCACCGTGCCGTCGCCGCTGGCGGTGAGGGCGGGCAGCAGGGCCTGGGTCATGTGGAGGGTGCCGAGGACGTTGACCTCGTACATCCGGCGCCAGTCCTCGGGGTCGCCGGTGGCGACGGGGTCGGCGCCGAGGGCGCCGCCGGCGTTGTTGACGAGGACGGCGAGGGTGCGGAAGGCGGTGGCGAACTCGTCGACGGCGGCGCGATCGGTGACGTCGAGGGCGTAGGCGGTGGCCTGGTGTCCGGCTTCGTTGATCTCGGCGGCGAGGTCTTCGATGCGGTCCTTGCGGCGGGCGGTGAGGACCACGCGGTAGCCGGCGGCGGCCAGCTGTCGGGCGGTTGCGGCCCCGATGCCGCTGCTCGCTCCGGTGACGACGGCGATGGGGGTGCCGGGGCCGGTCATGAGGTGCTCCTCGCGCAGGTGGTCGATGACGTCGATCGCCCGGTCAGGATAGGGCGGCGGTGGAATCGGCGGTCTCGCGGGGCAGGTGGGGTCAGGGCCGCCCCGACGGCACGGACGGGGGCCGGGTGACGTTCCTGCGGTCGGGGTGGCGGCCGTCGTCGCCCTGTCCCGGGAGGGGGCGGTCGGGGTGGCGGAACGGGCGATCGGCCGGGGGAGAGGGCAGGGACACGCGGGCTGATGAATCATCAGAATATCTGATGATTCATGGTTATTTTGGGTGTATGCGTGGATTGAGGAAGGTCGTGCTCGGGGCCGCCCTGGTGATCGCGGCGGTGGTGGGAGCGGGTGGAAGTGCGGGTGCCGTGGGTCCGGAGGGCGAGGCGGACCTGTCCCATCACGGACACGTCTCCCTGTGGGACGGGAAGGTCGGGG
The DNA here is from genome assembly GCF_042742855.1 of Streptomyces sp. NPDC058877. Taxonomy (NCBI): domain Bacteria; kingdom Bacillati; phylum Actinomycetota; class Actinomycetes; order Kitasatosporales; family Streptomycetaceae; genus Streptomyces; species Streptomyces sp. NPDC058877. The sequence continues at coordinate 20,575 of NZ_JBHYMF010000036.1, forward strand.
TCTGGTTGGTCAGTCAGAACCACGGCCCCTCCGACCTCCGTCAGGCGACGGTCCGGCTCGCCTTCTCCGAGCGGATGGCGGGCGGTCAGGAGCTGCCGCCGGCCTGTCTGTGGAGCAGTGACCGGGTGGTGTCCTGTCGGACGGGCGAGCTCCTGGCCGCAGGGGGCGCCGGCGAACTGGACCTCGACCTGTGGACCGCGGGTTTCCCGGACGAGATGACGGTCGAGATCACGACGGCCTGGCGGGACGGGGTCGCGGACCGGAACCCGGGGAACGATCGCCATCGGGTCCTGGTGCTCGCGACCGGTGACCCCTACGTCTTCTGAGTCCAGGGGCGTCCGGGCCCCGATCAGCGGCTCGCCCAGTGGACGTACCCGTCGGGGCGGACCAGGAGGGAGGCGCGCTTCGCCGGGTCCGTCCAGGTGGCCCGCACGAGGTGCTTCGGGGTGACGGGGGCGCTCGGGGGCAGGGCCGGAGCGGCTCCCTGAGGAGCGACGAGGACGAACTCGCCCCGGCGGAGGAGCTCGTAGAGCCGCCCCTCGCGCAGCTGGACGTCGGGGGCGCGGCGCCCCGAGGGGCGGTCGGCGCCGGGCGCGGGGGCGTAGGAGATGCCGATGCCGCTGATCATGCCCGCGGCCCGGCCCGAGGCGGGCGGAACCGCGTCGACGAGACGGGTGACGAGGGAGCGGGCGGCTCGGGTGAGTCGGGTGTGGGCCATGGCGAGGCGCACGATCGCGCCGCTGCTGCGGAGCACCATGGCGCCGACGGGGTGGCGCTCCGACTGGTAGCTGTCGAGGAGCGCCTCGGGGTCGGGGGCCTCGCCGCGGAGCGCGGCGGTGAGCTTCCAGGAGAGGTTGGCGGCGTCCTGGAGGCCGGTGTTCATCCCCTGGCCGCCGGCGGGGGAGTGGACGTGGGCGGCGTCTCCGGCGAGGAAGACGCGGCCCACGCGGTAGGCGGGGGCCTGGCGCTCGTCACTGTGGAAGCGGGAGATCCAGCGGGCGTCGTGCATGCCGTAATCGGTGCCGAGGGCCTGGCGGGTGATCTCGCGGACTTCGTCGAGGTCGACGGGGTCGCCGTCGGAGGCCTGGTGGGTGCGGTTCCAGCCCATCACCCGGTACCAGCCGTCGCCGAAGGGGGCGATGAAGGCGAAGGAGTCCCCGGAGCCGCTGACGGTCAGCGCCTTGGCGGGCTCCCGGGCCAGGCGGACGTCCGCCAGGACGATGGAACGGATCACCGAGCGGCCGGGGAAGGGCAGGCCGAGGGCGGTGCGGACGAAGCTGTGGACGCCGTCCGCGCCGACCAGGTAGCGGGCGCGGAGGGTCAGCGGGGTGCTGTCGGGCTCGGTGAGCTCGGTGGTGACGGCGTCGCCGTCCTGGTGCAGCGCGTGCAGCTCCGTGTCGTACCGGAAGGTGACGCCCGCGTCGATCGCCCGGCGCTCCAGCAGGCGCTCGACCTCGTACTGCGGGGTGACGAGCAGTTGGTTGAAGCGGCTGGGCAGCCGGGTCAGGTCCAGGGCCAGGTGGTCGAAGAGGGTGGCCTTGGTGAGTGCGGTGCCGGTGGTGAGGAGTTCGTCGGCGAGGCCGCGGGCGTCGAGCTGCTCCAGGGTCCGGGCGTGGACGCCGAAGGCGCGGGTCATGTTGCCGAGGCCGTGCGGCCGGCGCTCGACGAGGGTGACGTCGATGCCGCCGGCGGCGAGGTCGCCGGCGAGCAGGAGGCCGGTGGGGCCCGCGCCGATGACGAGTACGTCCGTGTCCGTGGTGCTCATGGCTTCCTCCAGGGTGCCCACGATCGTTTGCCAACAGTTGTTGGTCAACGCTTGTTGGCAACGGTAGGGCGCTCCTGATGGCCTGTCAACAGGTGTTGGCCTACAGTTGTTGGTATGACGACCGTCCGCCGCTCCGACACCACTCGGGCCGCCATCCTGGAGGCCGCCCGCGAGCGCTTCGCCTCCGACGGGTACGAGCGCGCCACCATCAGGGCCATCGCCCGCGACGCCGGGATCGACCCGTCGATGGTGATGCGCTACTACGGCAACAAGGAGGGGCTGTTCGCCGCCGCCTCCGAGGTCGACATCGACCTCCCCGAACTGTCCGCGCTGCCCGCCCGGCACATCGGGGCCGTCCTGGTCGCCCACTTCCTGGAGCGCTGGGAACGGGACGAGGTCCTCACCGCGATGCTGCGGGTGGGCGTGACCAACGATGCCGGGGCCGCCCGGATGCAGGCGATCTTCGCCGAGCAGCTCGGCCCGATCGCCCGGGGAGTCTGCCCCGACCCGGCGCAGGCCCCGCGCCGTGCGGCGCTCGTCGCGTCCCAGGTGCTCGGCATGGCGCTCGCCCGCTACGTCCTGCGCCTGCCGCCGGCCGTCGAGATGTCCGCCGACGAGGTCGTGGCCTGGTTGGGGCCCACCGTGCAGCGCTACCTGGTCGACGAGGCGCCCTGACCGGTGGGCACGCGGTGGGGTGCTCCGCGGTTCCCGCGGCTGCCGTGCGGCGGGACGCGACCCCCGTGTGACGCCACGCCCCCGTGCGGCGGACCTGCTGTGGCGGAGCCCGGCAGGCCGACCGGCCGCGTGGAGGCTCCCCGGCCGACGGGGGCCGGGGCGCGTTGCGAAGGAGAGCGGCTCCGTCCGCCCGGAGGGCGTCGCGGGCCGGGAGGGAGCGGCGGGACGCGTCCTAGCGGGCCGCCGCCCCGCCGAACTCCCGCACCGCCTCGGAGACGATCGCCTCCAGGCGGGCGTGGTGGGCGCCGCGCCAGTAGACCCGGCCGCACTCCACGCACTGCGCGAACACGTCGTAGGTCTTCTCGGTCCCCTGCTCCAACCGTTCGCGCACCGCGTCCTTGTCGGCCTCGCTCAATTCCCCGTTGCAAGCCGTGCAGCGGGTCCACGGCGCGAGCTGCGGTGCGAACCGTTCCAGTACGTCGCGGAGCTGGTCCTCGGGCCGGTCACTGTAGACGTAGGCGCCCGCCCACAGTTCGCGCCGGCGCAGCAGGCCGCGGTCCCGGGAGAGCATCACGCGCCGCTCGCTCGCGGAGAGCGCGGCGAGGGCGGGGTCGCCGATGTCCTCGCTCTCGTACGCCGCGTCCACGCCGAGCAGCCGCAGCCGCCGGGCCAGGGTGCCGAGGTGCACGTCGAGCAGGAACCGGAGCGGTGCGCCCGGCACCGGCTGCGGGCGGGCGACGTCCTCGACCTCGACGGTCTCGCCCGCGCCGGGGACGTGCGAGGCGTCGACGGGCCGGCCGTCGACCAGGAGCCGCCCGGCCTCGGTGAGCGGCACGCCCAGCGACTCCACGACGTGGCCCAGGGACGAGGCGCCGTCGGTCGTCAGGGAGGTGCGGCCCGAGCGCCGCTCCGCCGAGACGAAGACGTGCAGGCCGGGGGCGAAACTGATCTGGATCTCCGGTCCGTTCACGGGGAACAGGATGGCACCGGCCCCCGGCGGGCGGCCAGGGAATTCGGACGTGCGGCCGGCCGCCGACCGGCGCGCGGGCGCACCCCGCCGGGGAGAGCCGGGGAGAGCCGGGGAGAGTGCCGCGTCGGGGCGGAGGGGCCGCTCCCCGCCCCGGCGCCTCCGGGCGGCCGGGCGGTAGTGTCCCTGCATGAAGATCATCGATCTTGAGCAGGGGGACCCGCGGCTGGAGCGCGATCTCCTACCGGTCCTCCGTGAGCTCCGCCCCCATCTGACGCCCGGGCTCTTCCGCGAGGTCTACGAGGCCGGACACCCCCAGGGCTTGCGGTTCACCGCCGCCTACGCGGACGACGGCCGCTGCGTCGGTGCCGCCGGCTGGCGGATCGTCGTGAACACCAGCTCCCTGCGCCAGCTCTACGTCGACGACCTGGTGACGGCCGCCGCCGACCGCTCCGCTGGTGTCGGGCACGCGCTCCTCGACCATCTGGAGGGCCGTGCCCGCGCAGCCGGCTGCCGCGAGCTCAACCTGGACTCCGGTACCCAACGGACCCGGGCCCACCGCTTCTACCTGCGCGAGCGCTTCGACATCGTGGCCTTCAACTTCGCCCGGTCGCTCACTCCCCGGAACGACCCCCGCCCCGGGTAGCACCGCCGGTCGTCACGGCGTGACGGGCGCTCCGGCGGAGGAAGCGCGCTCCGGGCCGCGGTCCGGACCGCGGCGTGACGGCACCCGTCCCCGTGCCGCGGTTCAGCGCACCGACAGCCCCCGGGCGTAGGCGGTCGGTGACGCTCCGATCGTCGTCGTGAAGTCCCTCACCAGATGGGCCTGGTCGCTGTAGCCCAGCTCGGCGGCGAGTGCGGACCAGTCGGGGGCGCCCGTGGTTTCGGCGCGTTCCAGGGCCTCGTGGATCCGATAGCGCAGGATCACCCACTTCGGACCGACGCCGACGTGGCCGGCGAACAGGCGCTGGAGCGAGCGGGCCGACAGGCCGCTCGCGGAGGCCAGCCGGGACACCTTGCGGACCGTCCGGTCCGAGCGGATGAGGTCGACCAGTTCCATGGCCCGGGCGGCTGCCGGATCGGCTGCCGGGCCGCGGGCCAGCAGGAAGGCGTCGAGCGCCGCCACGCGTGCGCGGTCGTCGTCGGGGGAGAGCACGGCGCTCAGGGAACACGGATCCCCGGCCGCGGGGAACGCCTCGGCCAGCGGTACCCGGCGGCCTGTCCAGGTCGACACCGGCCGCTCGGGGGCGAAGGGGCGGAAGCCGCCGGGACGGAACTGCACCCCGCAGACCCGGCCCGCTTCCGTCAACTCCTGGGTGAACAGCCCGAGCCCCACCCCCGACACCTCGGCCGAGGAGCGGGCAGCCGCGGGGGCGGCGAGCGGTCCGTACCGCTGGAAGACGACGTTCACCGAAGGGTGCGGAACCACCTGGCTCGCGTACGGCTCCGGCAGTTCCCAGTCGATCAGCCAGTAGTGCTCCAGGTAGGGCCGCAGCTCCGGCGCCGGCGCGTACCGGCGGAAGCGCACCCGGGAGAACAGCTCGGCGGGATCGACGATGCCCCGGGTGTCCCGGCGCGGGCGGGGCGCGGAGGCGGACATGGTCCGCATGCTAGGCCGCGCCTCGGACAGCTCCTCCCGGCCCGCGACGCCCGGCCCGCGACGCCCGGCCCGCGACGCCCGGCCCGCGACGCCCGGCCGGCACGCCCGCTGCCTCCTCGGAGCCGTCCGGGGCGCGGGTCCCCCGGCCGCCGCGGTCAGCGCAGGCGGTCCGCCGTCCCCGGGGCGAGCCGGGAGACGACCTGGCCGAAGGCGCGCTCCTCCGCCGGCGTCAGCTCCACCGATTCCTGCGGGTGCCAGACGCGCGCCAAGGGGGCGCTCGCCCGCTCGCGACGGGCGTGGGCGCGCAGGCTCCAGGTCAGCCACGTCACCGTCGAGACGGCGAGCAGCCCGAAGAGGGTGATCACACGGGGATCCGAGAACGGGCCTGGCACGGACATGGCTCACTCCAGGGCGCGAGGGCCACCCGTACCCGGCGCGCCCCGGCAGGTGGCGTGCGTGCACGGAGGCATCGAAGGTTCCTAGTGCTTCCTCCCGACTTGTTCAGTTAACACCACACTGGGGGGCTTTCGGCAGGGGGCGAAACGGGCGCGGAGGGCCGACCGGTCGGCCGCTGCTCCGGGAGGCCCTCTTGTGCGGGCCGGGGAACCGCTCCAGGGTGACGGGCGAGGGAGGTTCCGGCCGGGGAGGGAGCAGGCGGATGTCCGACACGCAGGCGTGGGGGTTCACGGACGACAGGGGTGTGGAGCTGGGGGCGGCCCGTGCGCCGCAACGGGTGGTGGCGTACGCGCGGGCCGGTGCGGCGCTGTTCGACCTGGGGGTGACCCCGATCGCGGTGTACGGCTCCGGACACGACGGTGCGGCGCTCGACCCGGCCAAGGCGGGCGGTCTCGGGGCGGCCGGGGTGCCGTACCTCGGGCCGGGCCGTGCCCTGGACGAAGCGGTGCTGGAGGAGTTGCGCCCGGAGGTCATCGTCGACGTGACCTACGACGGCAAGAGCCCCTATGCGCTCGACGAGGCGGTCGCCGGGCGGCTCGGGGTCCCGCTCGTGGTGCTCTCCGTCGGCAACGAACTCGCCCTGCCGGCGATCCTCGGCCGTTTCGCCGCCCTGGGCAGGAGTCTGGGCATCGAACCGGCGGGGTCCGTTCCGGACGCGGAGCTCGATGCCGCCGAGGCCGCCCTGAGGGGCGTCGCCGCCCGGTCGGGGCTCGCGGTGCTGGCGCTCTCCGGGGCGGGGCCCGAACAGGTGCACCTGGCCCGCCCGGAGGCCTGGCCGGAGCTGGCGCGCCTCGCCGGGCTCGGCGTCCGCCTGCTCGATCCCGGCCCGGGGCCCGGTGCCAACTGGCTCACCGCGGACCGGTCCGCGGCCACCGGACTCCGCCCCGACCTGGTCCTCTTCGACGCCCGGGAACACGCCACCCCGCCGTGCGGGTTCCCGGCCGGAGTGCGTCTCGTCCCGTGGAGCCCGGAGATCCCGCCCAGCGCCGCCGGGTACGCCCGCTTCTTCCGCTTGCTGGCGGATGCGCTGGCGGCTTAGGGGGATCCTGAACGCCTTGCCCCGACCGACCGACCGACCGACCGTCCGTCCGTCCGGTCGGCCTTGGGTACCCCGGCACGTGCCGATCGGGCCGGGCGGGTGCCGGCCGGGCGTGCCTTCCGGGCCCCCTGCGGGCCCCTAGGGGGTGCCGAGGGGGACGCGGAGGGAGTCGGCGAACTCCTCCGCGCGGGCGAGTTGGGTCCGCAGTTCGGCGACCCGCTCCGCGGCGGCCCGTTCGTAGCGGCGGATGCGGGCCACGAGCGCGGCCCGCTCGTCCGGTTCGAGCGCGGAATCGGTGCCCGGCCGGTCGGCGGAGAGCCGGTCCAGGGCCGTGAGGAGTTCGCGGGTCTCGTCGAGGGTGAAGCCCAGCGGCTTCATCCGGCGGACCACCATCAGCCGCGAGACGTCCGCGTCGGTGTAGAGGGGGAAACCGCCCGGCGACGCCGCGGACGGGACGACCAGGCCGCAGTCCTCGTACTGGCGGATGGTCCGCAGGGACAGTTCGGTCCGTGCGGCGACCTCGCCGATCTGCATGGGCCGGCCGGTCGTGCGTACTGCACTCACGCGTCTGGTCCTTCCTCGAGCGGGGGTTCCCGGGGCGTGCGGGCTCCCCTCGGGCGCGGCTTCCGCGCATTACATACCATTCGTCCTAACTTCATCACTTATGAGGGCGAGAAGCGTGGCGAAACGCCTGCTCACGGGTGGTCGGTTGGACGGCCCGGGAGCGCGGAGGCCTCACTGCCCGGCGATCCGCCCCGACGAACCGCCCCCGGCCCGGCGATCCGCCCCGGCAGGCGCTGCCGGGAAGTCCGCCGGCCCCGGCGGCCCCGCCCGATTCCCACGGTCCGGCGTGCGGGCGGTCGGTACGACGCCCTCCGGCCGGTGCTGGAGGTCCTCCCGCACCCCGCCTCCGTCCGCGCCGGCAGAGGCGCACGGGGGCGGGGGCGTCAGCGGTGCGCCGGGCGGGCGCTCACGGCCACACCAGGCAGTACGGCTGGTGTCCCGCCTCGTGGAGGCGGACCGAGAAGTCCTGCCACTCGTGGAGCAGCTGGTACACGTCGAAGGCATCGCGCGGGCCGCCGCGGTCCGGCACCGTCGACCAGATGAAGGCGGCGGCGCCGACCGATTCCTCACCGATGCCGCGCAGCGGATCGACCACGGTCATCGGCAGCTTCACCACCGCGTAGTCGGGGTGCAGCACCACGAGCTCCAGCGGCGGCACCTTGTGGAGCGGCATGCCCTGTATGCCGGTCAGGACCATGGCGGCTATGGTCTCCGGCTTGATCTTGGTGAACATGCCGCCCATGCCGAGCTCGTCCCCGCCGAGCTCTTCGGGGCGCATCGAGATCGGGACCTGGGCCGCCGTCGCACTGTTGGGCGCGCCGAAGTACTTGTACGTCACCCCCAAGCTCCGGCCTCCGGTCGCAGGGGCCGATTCCGCGGCGGGTTCGGTCGTCGGCCGGCGCTCGGGCGCGGGGGTCTCCTCCCCCCGCCGGCGCCGGTGCCTCCCCCGCCGGGCAGACTCCGGACCCAGGTCGCCCGTCCCCTCGCCCGGTCCGCCACCGCGATGCATATCTCCACCCGACTGCTTTTTCTCGGCAACACGAACTCGCCGCGCAACCCGATCATCGTGTCAGTGACCTCCCCCGCGTTCGTACGGTGAAACACCTGTCCGCAAGAACGCCGTGGCCTCTGACACCATGGATTCCGTGAGTCATCCCTATGACGCCCCAGTTTCGCAGACGCGGAGGGCGAACGCCCCGGCGTAATACAGAAGATGTCCACCACCGTCCCTCCGTTCCCGATGTCGTGCCCGAAGTCGTTCTCGCAGGTCAGGATCACAGTGCCGTATTCATACGAAGCCCCAGTCTCACAGACGCTTTTCGACCGCGCTTCCCTCGTGACGCCCGGCGGCGTGAACTCACCGGTGCGTGCCTTCCGGGCCGTGGGTGGAACGCCCCGGTTCATGGTGTCCGGTACCGGTCCGTACCTCACGGATGCGGACGGTCGTGAGTACGTCGACCTCGTTTGCTCGTGGGGACCGATGATCCTCGGCCACGCGCACCCCGAGGTCACCTCCGCCGTGCAGGCCGCGGTGGCCCGCGGGACCTCCTTCGGCACGCCCGGCGAGGGCGAGGTCGCGCTCGCCGAGGAGATCGTCGCGCGGATCGAGCCGGTCGAGCAGGTGCGCCTGGTGTCCTCCGGCACGGAGGCCACGATGTCCGCGATCCGGCTCGCCCGCGGCTTCACCGGGCGCGCCAAGGTCGTCAAGTTCGCGGGCTGCTACCACGGTCACGTGGACGCGCTGCTCGCCGCGGCCGGTTCCGGCGTCGCCACCTTCGGCCTCCCCGACACGCCCGGCGTGACGGGCGCCCAGGCCGGGGACACCATCGTGCTGCCGTACAACGACCTGGAGGCCGTGCAGGAGGCCTTCCACCGGTACCCGGGCGAGATCGCTTGTGTGATCACCGAGGCGTCCCCGGGCAACATGGGCGTCGTTCCGCCGCTGCCCGGCTTCAACCAGGGCCTGAAGGACGCCTGCGCGAAGAACGGCGCGCTCTACGTCTCCGACGAGGTGATGACCGGTTTCCGCACCTCGCGGGCCGGCTGGTACGGCGTCGACGGGGTGAAGCCCGATCTGATGACCTTCGGCAAGGTCATGGGCGGCGGCTTCCCGGCGGCTGCCTTCGGCGGGCGTGCGGACGTCATGGGTCACCTGGCACCGGCCGGGCCGGTCTACCAGGCGGGCACCCTCTCCGGCAATCCGATCGCGACCGCTGCCGGCCTCGCCCAGCTGCGGCTGCTCGACCAGGCCGCGTACGACACGGTGGACGCGGTCTCCACGGAGATCCAGGGGCTGGTCACGGAAGCGCTGACCAAGGAGGGCGTGGCGCACCGCCTGCAGACCGCCTCCAACATGTTCTCGGTGTTCTTCACCGCGACCGAGGTGCGGAACTACGAGGACGCGAAGAAGCAGGAGGCCTTCCGCTTCAACGCCTTCTTCCACTCGATGCTGGCCGACGGCGTGTACCTGCCGCCGTCCGCCTTCGAGTCCTGGTTCGTGTCGACCGCGCACGACGAGCGGGCGATCGAGCGGATCGCCGCCGCCCTGCCGGCCGCCGCCCGCGCTGCTGCGGAGGCTTCGGCATGAGCGACGCGACCGAGGCGCCGAAGGGCGACCAGGACATCACCGTCGTCCATCTGATGCGGCACGGCGAGGTCCACAACCCCGACGGGGTGCTGTACGGCCGGCGGCCCGGATACCACCTCTCCGAGCTCGGCCGGCAGATGGCGGACCGGGTCGCCGAGCACCTGGCCGACCGGGACGTCACGCACGTCGTCGCCTCTCCGCTGGAGCGGGCGCAGGAGACGGCGGCGCCGATCGCGAAGACCCACGGGCTGGACCTGGCCACTGACGGGCGGCTCATCGAGGCGGCGAACGTCTTCGAGGGCAAGACCTTCGGCGTCGGTGACGGGGCCCTGCGCAAGCCGGGCAACTGGAAGCACCTCACCAACCCGTTCCGGCCGTCCTGGGGCGAGCCGTACGTGGAGCAGGTCGTCCGCATGATGGGCGCGCTCGATGCGGCGAAGGACGCGGCACGGGGGCACGAGGCGGTCTGCGTCAGCCACCAGTTGCCGATCTGGATCGTGCGCAGCTTCGTGGAGAAGCGGCGGCTCTGGCACGACCCCCGGCGGCGGCAGTGCACGTTGGCCTCGCTGACCTCGTTCACCTACCGCGGCGACGAGATCGTCTCGGTCGGGTACAGCGAGCCGGCCCGGGACCTCGTCCCGGCGCACCTCCTCGCCGGTGCGAAGCCGGTCAAGGGGAAGTCCAAGGCCTTCGGGGCGTAACCCCTCCACGGGTGCGCGGCGCCTCTGGACGGGGTGGCGCCGAAGGGGCACAGTCAGGGCGATCGGATGGTGATGTCCATGCCATCCGATCGCCCTGAAATTTTTATGTGATTTTCAGGAACCTCCGTGTTCCTCCCGGCATCTCACTCATTGTCGGTTTGGATGACGTTTCGGTCATACGTCAGCGCGAATGGGGATGTCATGCGCGGGATCAACGGGATCAGTCGAAGGGGGCTTCTCGGGGCGGGCGTTGGGGCCGCTGCGGCCATGGGCCTCGCTGCGTGCAGCGGCAACGATCGGGACCAGCCGGGGCGTTCGGGGCCCGGCAAGGGGGGAGGCGCCTCGACCGACCCGAGCGCACCCGCCCCGACCAAGAACGACGCCCGACCCATCGGCGACGGTTCCACCGCCGACACCGGCAAGCAGCCGCACCAGCCCGACACCCCGATCCCGCTCGAACCCGGCCAGACCCCGCCCCAGTTCGTGATCTTCTCCTGGGACGGCGCCGGCGAGGTCGGCAACGGCCTCTTCCCCCGCTTCCTCGAACTCGCCAAGAACCACGACGCGGCGATGACCTTCTTCCTCTCCGGGATCTACCTCCTCCCCGAGTCGAAGAAGGACCTCTACCGTCCGCCGAACAACCGGGTCGGCGCCTCCGACATCGGCTACCTCACCGACGCGCACATCAGGGACACCCTGAAGTACGTCCGGCAGGCCTGGCTCGAAGGCCACGAGATCGGCACCCACTTCAACGGGCACTTCTGCGGCGGCTCCGGCTCCGTCGGCAACTGGACCCCGGCCCAGTGGCAGAGCGAGATCGACCAGGCGGTGAAGTTCGTCACCGAGTGGAAGACCAACAGCGGCTGGACCGACCTCGACCCGCTGCCCTTCGACTACTCCAAGGAACTCGTCGGCGGTCGCACCCCCTGCCTCCTCGGCCAGGACAACCTGCTCCCCACCGCCAAGCGCCTCGGCTGGCGCTACGACGCCAGCTCGCCCGGCGGGCGACAGACCTGGCCGGTGAAGCGCCGGGGCATCTGGGACCTGCCGCTGCAGGCCGTGCCCTTCCCCGGGCACTCCTTCGAGGTCCTCTCCATGGACTACAACATGCTCGCCAACCAGTCGAAGAACACCACCAAGGGCATGCCCTCGCGCTATCCGGGCTGGCGCCGACAGGCGACCGACGCCTACCTCGCCGGTTTCCGCCGCGCCTACGAGTCGAACCGCGCCCCCTTCTTCATCGGCAATCACTTCGAGCAGTGGAACGGCGGCATCTACATGGACGCCGTCGAAGAGGCGCTCAAGGAAATGGCCGGAAAGAAGGAGGTCCGGCTCGTCTCCTTCAAGCAGTTCGTGGATTGGCTCGACGTCCAGGACCCGCTGATCCTCGAAAAGCTGCGCACCCTGGGGGTGGGCCAGAAGCCGGACGGCGGATGGAACGCCTTCCTCAGGCCCGCCGCTCCGGGCGCCCCTTCCACCCCGACCGCTTAGCCGATCTTGACAAGGGGCTTTACGGGCACGTAGGGGGGTGCCCAAGATCCCCCAAACGCCCATGCGAAACTTTTCACATGAGCCCTAGCCGCGCCCCTCGACGCACCCTGATCGCCGTCGGAGTGCTGACCGCCGCCCTCGCGCTTTCGGCCTGCGGCGGCAACAACGGCACCTCCGGCGGTGGCGGCAGCACCAACTTCGTCACCAACACCGGCGGCATCTCCACCGCTCCCCAGGGCAAGCGCGCGGCCACCGGGAAGCTCGCCGGCGAAACCCTGGACGGCAAGCAGCTCGACGTCGCCGACCTCAAGGGCAAGGTCGTCGTCCTCAACGCCTGGGGCTCCTGGTGCAGCCCCTGCCGGGCCGAGGCCCCCCACTTCGCGAAGGTGGCCGAGGACCTCAAGGGCCAGGGCGTCGAGTTCGTCGGCATCAACACCCGCGACGCCAACAAGCAGCCCGCGATCGCCTTCGAAGAGGACTACGGCATCCCGTACCCGAGCCTCTACGACCCGCAGGGCAAGCTGATCCTCTTCGGCTTCCCCAAGGGCACCCTCAGCCTCCAGGGCATCCCCTCCACCGTCGTGCTGGACAAGGAGGGGAAGATCGCCGCCCGTTCCCTCATGGCGCTCAACGAGGAGAAGCTCCGGTCGATGATCGAGCCCCTCCTCAAGGAGAAGTGAGCCCGTGAACGAGACGGTCACCAGCGGTGCCCTGCTGCTCGCCGTACCCCTCGCGGTCCTCGGCGGCCTGGTCTCCTTCTTCTCGCCGTGCGTGCTCCCGCTCGTCCCCGGCTACCTCTCCTACGTGACCGGCGTCACCGGCACCGACCTCGCCGAGAGCCGTCGCGGCCGGATGACCGCCGGTGCCGTCCTCTTCGTGCTCGGCTTCAGTGCGGTGTTCGTCTCCGGCGGTGCGCTCTTCGGCTACTTCGGCTCGACCCTCCAGGAGTACCGCGGGACGCTCACCACCGTGCTGGGTGTGCTCATGGTCCTCATGGGCGTCTTCTTCCTCGGTCTGATGCCCTGGTTCACCCAGCGCGAGTTCCGCTTCCACAAGAAGCCCGCCGCCGGACTGATCGGCGCCCCGCTGCTCGGCGCGCTCTTCGGCATCGGCTGGACCCCCTGCATCGGCCCGACCCTCGCCTCGGTCAACGCGCTCGCCCTGGAGCAGGCCAGCGCCGGGCGCGGAGCGATACTCGCCCTCGCCTACTGCCTCGGCCTCGGCGTGCCCTTCGTGCTCGCCGCCATCGCCTTCCGCAAGGCGCTCGGTGCGTTCGGGTGGGTCAAGAAGCACTACGTGTGGGTCATGCGGATCGGCGGCGGCATGATGATCGTCACCGGTGTCCTGCTCCTCACGGGCGTGTGGGACAGCATGGTCTCCACGATGCAGAGCTGGTCCAGCGGTTTCACGGTGGGGATCTGAGTTCCATGAGCAAGACCGATACGACGGAGCAGCAGGAGAACCTCGGCGAGGCCGGGGCCCAGCTCTCCACCGCCCCCACCGAAGACCGCGGCGAGACCGTCCTCGGCGGCCCCACCCTCGGGGTGGTCGGCTGGATCCGCTGGTTCTGGCGGCAACTGACCTCCATGCGGGTCGCGCTGATCCTGCTCTTCCTGCTCTCCCTGGGCGCCGTCCCCGGCTCCCTCATCCCGCAGAACAGTGCGGACGAGCTGAAGGTGCAGGCCTTCAAGGAAGCCCACGAGACCCTCACCCCGCTGTACGAGAAGCTCCAGTTCTTCGACGTCTACAGCTCGGTGTGGTTCTCCGCGATCTACATCCTGCTGTTCGTCTCCCTCATCGGCTGCATCGTGCCGCGCAGCTGGCAGTTCGTCGGACAGCTCCGCAGCCGCCCGCCGGGCGCCCCGCGGCGGCTCGACCGGCTCCCCGCGTACGCCACCTGGCGCACCGGGGCGGAGCCCGAGCAGGTCCGGACCGCTGCGCTCGCCGTCCTCAAGGGCCGCCGCTTCCGCGCCCACCCGGCGGAGAACGCGGTCGCCGCCGAGAAGGGCTATCTGCGCGAGGCCGGGAACCTGGCCTTCCACGTCGCCCTGATCGTCATGCTGGTCGCCTTCGCCTGGGGCCAGCTCCTCAAGTCCGAGGGCGGCAAGCTGATCGTCGAGGGCGACGGCTTCTCCAACACGCTCACCCAGTACGACGACTTCAAGTCCGGCTCCTTGTTCGGCATCGACGAGCTGGAGCCCTTCAACTTCACGCTCGACTCCTTCACCGGCACCTATGAGAAGAGCGGACCTCAGCGCGGCACCCCGCGCACCTTCGAGGCGGCCGTCACCTACTCGCGGGGCGGTGCGGACGAGAAGGCGGTCATCCGGGTCAACGAGCCGCTCAAGGTGGGCGACTCCAAGGTCTATCTGATCGCCCACGGGTACGCGCCCGTGGTCACGGTCAAGGACGGCCGCGGCAAGACCGTGTTCCACGGTGCCGTGCCGCTGCTCCCGATCGACAACAACATCACGTCGACCGGCGCGATCAAGGTCATGGACGGCTACCGCGACAAGAACGGCAAGAAGGAGCAGCTGGGCTTCCAGGCCTTCTTCGTGCCGACCTTCGCCGGTGCCGGCAAGGGGACGATGTTCTCCCAGTTCCCCGCCCTCGACTTCCCGGTCATGGCGCTCACCGGCTTCCACGGCGACCTGCGCGTGAACTCCGGGCTGCCGCAGAACGTGTACCAGCTCGACAAGTCCAAGATGACCCAGTTCACGGACGCGTCCGGGAGCAAGCTCGCGCAGCGGCTGCTGCCCGGCGAGACCATGACGCTGCCCGACGGAGCCGGCTCGATCACCTTCGAGAAGGACGTCAAGGAGTGGGCGAGCTTCCAGATCTCGCAGCAGCCGGGCAACGGGCTCGCCCTCGCGGGCGCGATCGCCGCGATCGCCGGTCTGACCGGTTCGCTGTTCATCCAGCGGCGCCGGGTCTGGGTCCGGGCCGTGCGCGGTGAGGACGGCGTCACCGTCGTCGAGATGGCCGGGCTCGGCCGGAGCGAGTCCGCCAAGCTCCCCGAGGAGCTCGGCGACCTCGTGGTCGCGCTCACCGCGGAGGCGCCGCCCGCCCCGGCGACGCCGGAAGACGGCCGGGACACCGCTCCGGCCACCGCACCGGAACCCGCGGACGAATCCGCGGAAGACCCTGCCCCTTCTGGAGAGGCCGACAAGTGATCCTCGCCGCCACGACCAACGAGAGCCTGGCGCAGACGAGCGACCTGCTCATCTACTCCTCGATGGCCGTCTACACCCTGGCCTTCTTCGCCCACATCGCCGAGTGGGTGTTCGGCAGCCGCAGCAAGGTCGGCCGCACCGCCGCCGCCCTCACGCAGCAGGCGTCCGCCGCCCCGGCCGCTTCCGTGGCCGTGCAGGTCAAGCACGCCGGAGGAACGGCCGTCCTCGACAAGCCGAAGGTGGTCACGCGGACCGCGGCCGGCACCCGTGACGTGCCGGACGGTCCCGGCGCCGCCGGTGGCACGGCCCAGGGCGACCTCTACGGCCGCATCGCCGTCTCGCTCACCGTCCTCGCCTTCGCGATCGAGGCGGCCGGCGTGATCAGCCGGGCGCTCTCCGTGCAGCGGGCCCCCTGGGGCAACATGTACGAGTTCTCCACCACCTTCTCCACGGTGGCGGTCGGCGCGTACCTCGGCTTCCTGCTCGCCAAGAAGAACGTCCGGTGGATCGGCCTCCCCCTGGTCACCACCGTCCTGCTCGACCTCGGCATGGCCGTCACCTGGCTGAAGACCCCCAGTGACCAGCTCGTGCCGGCGCTCGACTCGTACTGGCTGTGGATCCACGTCTCCACCGCGATCTTCTGCGGCGCGGTCTTCTACCTGGGTGCGGTCGCCACCCTGCTGTACCTCTTCCGCGACTCGTACGAGAACAAGCTCGCGACCGGCGGCAACCCCGGCTCCTTCGCCCGCTCCGTCCTGGAGCGGCTGCCCGCCGCGGCCTCGCTCGACAAGTTCGCCTACCGGGTGAACGCGGCCGTCTTCCCGCTCTGGACCTTCACGATCATCGCCGGCGCGATCTGGGCCGGGGACGCCTGGGGCCGCTACTGGGGCTGGGACGCCAAGGAAGTCTGGTCCTTCATCACCTGGGTCGGCTACGCGGCGTACCTGCACGCGCGGGCGACGGCCGGCTGGAAGGGGCGGAAGGCCGCGTACATCGCGCTCATCGCCTTCGCCTGCTTCCTGTTCAACTACTACGGCGTCAACATCTTCGTGAACAGCAAGCACTCGTACGCGGGCGTCTGAGCTGGCAGCCGCCGTGCCCCGGGGTCACGCTGGAGACATGAGCGAGATACCCCGGGGCAACAGCCGGACCCGCGACGGAGACGTGCACCTCCTGCGGTTCGTGGTGGACCTGCCGCATCCACCGGCGGTGGTCTGGGCGGCGGTCGCCTCGCCCGAGGGGCTCCCGAGCTGGCTCTGCGAGGCCGATCCGCTGGAACCCCGGCTCGGCGGCCGGGTCACCCTCCGCCGGCTCGCCGCGTCCGACCGAGCGGTTCCGCTCCCCGGAGACACCGAGGTCTCGGGGCGGGTGACCGCCTGGGACCCCGATTACGTGGCCGAATACACGGTCGCCCCGGCGCAGGGCCGCATCCGGTTCCACCTGGAGCCGGGAACCGGGGCCGAGGCCGCCGCCGGTGGCGGGGCGACCGTGCTGCGCTTCACCAACGAGCTCCAGGGGTCGAAGGAGACCCGCCTGGACAACCTGGCCGGCTGGCACGAGCACTTCGAGCGGCTCGCCGCCGCGCTCGACGGGCACCCCACGGACTGGCGCGACTGGTCCTCCGCGCGGTGGCAGCACCTGAGGGACCTCTACGAGCGGGACGAAGCCGCCTGGCCCAAGTGGGAGCCGTAGGCGCCGGGCGCCGTCCCCGCCCGCTCCGCGCCCCGCAGGAGCGCCGCCCGGCGGTCACCCCTGCTTCGGCGGCAGGCAGGAGGCGCTCGGCGGCTCGCCCTCCGGCCAGGCGATCCGGACGAAGCGCTGGGTGCCGTCCTGGGCCAGTTCCACGATGGGGACGGCCTTGTTGTACGGGTTGCCGTAGTTGTCCAGACAGATCCACCCGCTGGCACCCTGCACCCGCAGCGAGCCCTTGACCTGGGGCCACTGGGTGACCACGTCCGCGAGCGCGGGGTACCGGGAGCCCCGCGGGGTGGCCTGGCGGATCGCGTGGACGGCCATCGCCATCGCGTCGTACGCGATGATCGCCTGCCCGTCCGCGAGCGGCACCGGCTCCTTCGACGTGCGCGCGAGGTCGTCCAGGAAGGTCGTGTAGGCGACCACGGAACCGCCCGTCGTGGGGACCTCCCGCCCCGGCGCGGGGCGCCAGGCGTCCGGATGGGCGAGCGCCGCGTACCGCACGGTCAGCCGGGCCTTCAGCGCCTTCCGGTCGAGCAGCTCGTCCGACCCCAGGTAGGACCCCTCGTCGCCGGTCAGGACGGTGAAGGAGCGGTCGATGCAGCCGCGGGCCCCGAGGGCGTTGATGAACTGGCGCAGCTGGGTGTGGCGGCCGGCGAAGAAGACGGTCTCGGCGCGGGTGTCGCAGATCAGGTGGGTGATCTGCTGGAAGGTGTTGGCGGTGGTGCCCTCCTCGGTGGGGTCGGCGGGCGAGGTGAAGAGCTGCGCCTCGTGGGGCGCCCCTTCGAGGGAGGCGGCGAAGGCGGCCTTGAGGGTGTCCGTGTAGTGGTCGCCGCTGCGGGTGTCCTGGACGAGGAGCGCCTTGGCGGGGTCCACCCTGCCGAACTTCGCGAGCGCCCTGGCCTCGTCGGTGTTGGTGGGGGAGACCCGGGCCAGGCCCGGGTAGCGGTTCCCCGTGGTCGGGCCGTTGGCGATGTCGTCGGCGGTGATCGTGGTGCCGACGACGGCGATGCCCGCCCCGGTGAGGGCGGTGACGGCCTTGCGGATCTCGGTGGAGGAGGTGCCGATGCCGGAGACGGCCCGCAGCCGGTCCGGAGCGCCGGTCATGGTCGCGAGCTGTCGGGTGGCGGTCTCCCAGTGGGCGTTGCCCTTGCCGCTGTTGGCGAGCACCAGGCGGATCTTCGGGGTTTCGCTGTTGGAGTCGTGGTTGGCCCGGTACTGGTGGGCGTGGGCGCCCTGGAGTTCGTGCAGCACCTTGACCCGGGTGCCGCCGTCGGCGGCGGTCAGCGGCAGGAGGACGGCGACGGTGGTGTACTCGCCGGGCTTGAGGGTGGCGTTCTCGCGGCCGATGGAGCCGGCGACCTCGGCGAAGTCGGGGACGCCGAAGTCATAGCCGTCGCCGTTCACGCCGATGCACTCGTCGGTGCCGGCGGGTCGTGCGACCCCGGTCGCGCAGGAACGGTCCTCCGGTTCGGTCAGCTCGGAGACCCCGTACCAGCCCAGACCCGCGACGAGGGCCGTCACGGCGATCCAGGTGAAGAGCTTCTGGCGGGGCGTCCAGTAGAGGTGGCGGCGCAGCCGTTCGAGCATGGCGTCAGACTCCGTCCTCGCTGCCCGGCGGAAGCGACGGCCTCCGCCAGGAGCGGATGTCGCGCGGCCAGTGGGTGGCCGCGTCCCACAGCGGACCGCTGCCCGTCAGATGACGGCCGGAGAGCCGGCGCAGCTCGTGCGCCAGCCGGTCGACCACCTCCTCCTCGGGCAGCGCCAGCGGATCGGTGAGCAGCCATACGGCGTGCAGCAGGCGCCGTACGGACAGGTGGAGCTCGGTGCCTTCGGTGTCGAGTCCGTCCGGCGGCGGTGCGCCCGGGTCCTGTCCGAGGGCGACCGCCCGGCGCGGATCGGGCCCGGCCCGGTGCCTCTCCCGCGGAGGGGGTGCCGCTGCGACGAACCGCAGCCGGCCGAGCCAACCGAGGACGTCGGGCTCGGGGAAGGTGTGGCGCAGATGGGTGACGGCGGGCTCGGTCCGCCCCAGGGCCAGGTCGTGATGGAGCCGGTACGGGCCGGGCTCGGGCCCGTAGTGACGGTGCAGGGTCTCGTGGACGGCTCGCCAGGCCGCGTAGCGCGGTGCGTCGTCGTCCTCGAAGCGCAGCCGGTGCAGCAGCAGGGTGCGCAGCAGGGGGTCCGCGACGAAGTGGTCCGGTCCCTCGGGCCAGTTCTCCTCCCGCAGCCGGTCGCGGACGCGCAGTGCGACGTCCCCGTCCAGCGACTCGCCCTGGAGGCGGGCGTGGGCGAGCATCCTGGCCGACTCCTCGTCGTGGGTGGCCGCGAGCACGGCGTACGGGCCCGGCCGGGGCACGGGCAGGAGCTCGGAGAGGAGGGCGTGCGCGACGGGCACCGGCGGGGAGTCCTCGCGCAGTTCCACCGTCAGGTCGAGGAGGGCGCCGGGGGTGAGCGCGGTGCGGGCCGCCTCCGGGGCCTCGCCGGCGGCCCGGGCGAGGAGCGCCACGCCGAGGGGACGGCCGTCGGCCAGCCGGTGGACGGCGCGGGCGAGTTCGGCGGGGGTGTGGCCGGCCGGGTCGTGGTGGTCGAAGACGGAGCGGGCCTGGGTGGCGGAGAGGGGGGTCAGTTCGACGGCGAGGATGCCGGATCCGATGTGCGTCCCGCGCGGGCAGGGCGCCCGGTGCGCCGTCTCCGGGAGCCGGGTGCGGGTGGCGTGCCGCATCGCCCGGTACACCGGGTCCCGGGAGCTGGCGAGGACCACGATCCGGTCGCGGTGCCCTTCGGCGCGGGCCCGCAGGATCGGTTCGACGAGCTGTCTGCCGAGCGGTTCGTGGGCGTTGTCGAGCAGGAGCAGGGGGCGGCCGATGCGGGCGCCGCGCTGGCGGAGGCCGGTGTAGGCGCGCAAGAGGTCCTCGGCGAGCGCGCCGACGAGGTGGGACTCGGCCTCCCGGCGGCGCTCGCCGCCCTGCTCGAAGTCGATCGCGAGTTGCTGGAGCCCGGCCTTGCCGCGTCCGCCCGCGTTGCGGTAACCGCCGTACCAGTTCTCGGAGGTGCGTTGGAAGCGGCCGAAGACCTCCTCCAGGACGGTCTCCACGGTGGCCTCGGCGAGCAGTCCGGCGAGCGGGGCGGTGGCCTCGGCGAAGGTGGCGGCGAGCTTGGTCAGGACCTTGCCGACCCAGTTGGCGGCGGCGCCCTTGGTCGCGTCGACGGTCGCCAGCAGCGGCCCGAGCCGCTGGAGGTCGCGCCGGGCCCGCTCGTCGTCCTCCCGGGACCAACCGAGCGAGGCGACGGCGACCAGCCCCAGCGACAGTCGGGGGAACCGCACGGCACGGACGACGGTGCCCTTCGGCGACAGCTGTACGGCGAGTTCGGCGAGCGCGCCGGTGACCGGGGTCCAGCCGGGGCCGTGGTCGGCGGGCGCCACGACGTCCGCGCAGTCGAGGAAGGCGAGGGGGGTGAACCCCCGGTAGCGGTTGCGGACTTCCTTGAGCAGGGCGGTCTTCCCCATGCCGCGCCCGCCGGTGAAGACGGTGACCGGAGGGTCGTCCCCGTGCTCGTAGGCGACGCGGGCCCCGCCCCGCCCGGTGAGTCCGATCAGTCGCGCGGCGAGTCCGCCGTCGTGCAGGACCGGCTCGCGACCGTACAGCTCCCTTTCCACGCGGAACCCCCCGATTCCCCCTGGATGCGCCCTGTCACATCGTCAAGTCCAGGATATATACCGGGGGTTGGTATGCATCAACCCTTCGACGGGGTGCCCGTGGGCGGGGGCCGGGGTCGGTTCCGTGGTTTTTGGGCCGGTCTTCGAAAGGCCCGACGGACGGGGACCGCCCAGGGGCGATCACACTCCTGCCGGCGGGATGACCGTCGTCGAGCCCTTGCCCTTGCGCGGGCAGTGGACTCGATCGTCCGAACCCGTCCGGGTGCGTCCGCCCGCCCCTCGTCGGCACCGGCACCGGCATGGGCACGTCGTCGCCGGCTTCGGCTGCCGGCAGGCCGACGGGGGACCGTCACCCGGTCGCGATGGCGTCGAGCTGGGCCCTCAGATACGCGTGGGACTCGATGCCGTGGATCGTGGTCCCCGGGGTGCACTCGTAGAAGTACACCAGCGACATCAGTTCCTCCGCGGGCGCATCGGCCGGCGGTGGTAGCACCCGATGACGCCCCGACCGCCATCGTCCCCCGGTCCATCCCGCCATCAGATCACCGATGTTGACGGTGAAGGCGGCCGGATCGTACGGGGCGTCCTGCCAGCCCCCGGCGTCGGTGAAGACCTGGAGTCCGCCCTTGCCGGCCTCCCGGTCGAGGACGGTGACCGTGCCGAAGTCCGTGTGCGGGCCGATCCGGAACTGGCCCGGCTCCGGAGTGCCCGTCCGCTCCCGCCCCGGGTACCAGTTGACGTTGAAGCCGAACGTGGGGTGCCCGGTGTGCCGGGTGAAGAAGTCCCGCTCCTCGCCGAGCGCCACCCCGAGCAGGTCGAGGACCCCGTCCGAGAGCTCCTTCATCTCGGCCAGGTACGCCGCCACCAGCGGTCTCAGCTCGGGCACCTCGACGGGCCAGGCGTTCGGCAGGAACCACTCGGAGTCCACCGCCGGGTCCCCGGTCGGCTCCTCCGCCGCGAAGGACAACGACTCCTTCAGGTCCGGTGGGGTCGCCGTGCCCTCCGCGTACCCGTTCGCCTCCGCACCCGGCCCGAGCCACCCCCGTCCGCCGACCCGCACCGCGTACCGCTCCTTGGCGGACGCCGGCAGGTGGAAGAACCGCCGCGCCACGGACCGGATCTCCGCCCGCAGCCCCGGGGCGACCCCGTGGCCGGTGACCAGCAGGAACCCGGCCTCGCGCAGGGCGCGGTCGACGGCGGGCAGTTGAGGGGCGGGATCCCTGCCCAGGTCGATGACCGGGAGGCTCGCTTCACTCATCCCCGATGTCCTCGTTCCACAGTTCCGGACGGGCCGTGACGAACGCGCGCATCAGGTCGATGCACTCGGGGTCGTCGAGCACCACGACCTCGACCCCGTGTTCCGCGAGCCAGTCGTGTCCGCCGTGGAAGGTCTCCGCCTCGCCGACGACCACCCGCGAGATCCCGAACTGTCGGACGAGACCGGAGCAGTACCAGCACGGCGAGAGGGTCGTCACCATCGTCGTCCCCCGGTACGAGCGCTGCCGGCCCGCCGCCCGGAAGGCCTCGGTCTCCGCGTGCGCCGAGGGGTCCCCGTCCTGCACGCGCCGGTTGTGCCCGCGTCCGAGCAGTGCTCCGTCCGCCCCGTACAGGGCGGCCCCGATCGGAATCCCACCCTCGTCGAGCCCGGCCCGCGCCTCGTCGACCGCGGTGCCGAGCCACCTCCGTGCCAGTTCCTGATCCATGGGGGGAACCTTCCCCGCAGGATCCGGACCGTCACACCCGGCGCCGTCCCTCTTCCGTGGGGAGGGGGTCGGCCACGAACGTGCCCCTGCCGTGCACGGTGAGGACCAGCCCCCGCTCGCGCAGGACCTGGGCCGCGCGCCGGACCGTCGGGCAGGCGACTCCGTGCTCCTCGGCGAGGTCCCGCCCGCGCTCCGCCCGTCGGGCGCGGTCCCCGTCCATCGGCCCTGCCGATCGGCACCATCGGCAGGACGCCCCACTGGGCCGTGGACCGGCTCGGGGCCCGTTCGTAGCGTCGGAGGCATGAGAAACGAGACCAGGGGAACCGTCGAACTGACCCTCGCCATGGTGCTCTCCGGCACCCTCGGCGTCTTCGTCGTCGAGTCGGGGGCGTCGCCCTTCGAGGTGGTGTTCTTCCGGTGCCTCTTCGGGGCCGTCGCGCTCGGGGCGTACGGCCTGGCGCGGGGGTTCTTCACCGGGCACGGGTTCACCCGGGGGAAGCTGGGGCTGGCCGCGCTCGGCGGGGTGTTCATCGTCTTCAACTGGGTCTTCCTCTTCGAGGCCTACCGGGCCGCCTCGATCTCCCTCGCCACCGTCGTCTACCACACGCAGCCGTTCTTCCTGGTGCTGCTCGGGGCGTTGTTCCTGCGGGAGCGGATCTCCGCGGGGAAGCTCGGCTGGCTGGTGCTCGCCTTCGCCGGGCTCGTCCTGGTCTCCGGCGTGCGGCCCGGGGACACCGCCACCCTCGCCGGGCTCGGGTGTGCGCTCGCCGCCGCCGTGCTCTACGCCCTCGCCACCTTCGTCACCAAGCGGATCACCGGAGTGCGCCCCCACCTGGTGGCCTTCGTGCAGGTGCTCGTGGGCATCCCGCTGCTGCTGCCGTTCGTCGACTTCGGCGCAGCCGCCGGGCTGGGGGGCGGGTGGTGGTGGCTCGTGGGCCTCGGCTTCCTGCACACCGGGGTGATGTACGTGCTGATGTACGCGGCCTACAACAAACTGCCCACCGCCAAGATCGCCGTGCTCGCCTTCGTCTACCCGGCCGTCGCCATGGGGGTCGACTGGGCGGTCTACGGGCACCACATCGGGCTCGTCCAGGCGCTCGGCGTCCCACTGATCGTCCTCGCCGGGCTGAAGGTCACCCGTGCTGCTCGGACACCAGGCGCCGGGCCTGCTCCACGAACAGCCGGACGTGCGGCGGAAGCCGCTTCCCCCGCCGCCACGCGAGCTGGGTGAAGAGGGTGAAGGGGGCTTCCCAGGGCAGTGGGAGCAGCGTTCCGGCCCGTAGTTCCTCCGCGACCGCCACCCGGGGGAGCAGCGCCACCCCGAGGCCCGCGGCGACGCCCCGCTTCGTCGCCTCGATCGTGCCGAACTCGATGAAGGGCGGTGCCCACTCGCGCAGCTCCGCCTCGAAGAGGTCGCGGTACGGGCAACCGGGCTCGGTGCCCACCAGCTGCGCCCCGGCCAGGTCGGCGCCGGTCAGCTCGGTGCGCCCCACCAGGGGGTGTCCCGGTCCGGCGACCAGGACCAGCGGTTCGGGTGCGAGGACCTCCGACTCCAGGCCCTCGTGCTCGGTGTCCGGTTCCATCAGGAAACCGACGTCGTAGGTCCCCCGGCGCAGCGCCCGTCGGGTCTCGTCGCCGAGGGTGGGCCGCAGCGCGAGCCGCACCTTCGGGTAGCGGTGGTGGAAGTACTCCAGGAGCGGCGGCAGCCGGTAGGAGGTGAGGGACTCCATCGTGCCGACGGCGATCGCCCCCGACGGTTCCTCGGCGCCGGTGACCGCGGTGCGGGCCTCCTCGGCCAGCTCGGCCATCCGGCGGGCGTAGGGCAGGAGCCGCTCCCCGGCCCCGGTGAGTCGGATGCGGCTGCCGAGGCGCTCGAAGAGCTCCACCCCGAGCGAGGACTCCAGGGCGCGGATCTGGCCGGTGACGCTGGACTGGGCGTATCCCAGCTCGGCGGCGGCCCGGGTGAAGGAGAGGACGTCGGCCACCTTCTCGAAGGTGGCCAGGAGCCGCAGCTCCATCAGGCCTCGGTGTCCTCGCCGCGTTCGCGCTTCTTCAGCTCCTCCTCGCGGCGGCGCAGGTCCGCCTCCCAGTCCTTGAGGAGCGACTCGTCCTTCTTGTTCTCCTCGCGGAGGGACTTCAGGAACTCCGGGTTGTCGTCCGGGGCCACCCACTCGTTCCGGTGGTTGCGGTGCCACTCGGAGGGCGTACGGCCGCCGGCGGGCGTGCGGCGCGTCTTGCCGGCGACGAACCAGACGATCGGGCCCACGATCCAGAACAGCAGGATGATGATGACCCAGACCACCTTGGGCAGGTGCTTGACCTCGTCCTCGGGGGTGTTGAGGCAGTCGATCAGCGTGTAGATGACCAGCGCCAGCGGCAGGATGAACATCAATGCCCTGAGCATGCGGGACGGCCCCCTGGGAGTGAGCGCGGGCCGTTCAGTGCGGCCCCGGTGACGGGTCCAGCGTAGCCGGTGACGGATACTGGCCCCTATGGCTTACGACGATCTCCGCTCGCTGCTCAGGGCCCTGGAACGCGAAGGCGACCTCAAGCGCATCAAGGCCGAAGTCGACCCGTACCTGGAGGTCGGGGAGATCGTCGACCGGGTGAACAAGGCGGGAGGCCCGGCGCTGCTCTTCGAGAACGTGAAGGGCTCCGCCATGCCGCTCGCGATGAACGTGTTCGGCACGGACCGTCGACTCCTCAAGGCGCTCGGCCTGAAGTCGTACGCAGAGATCAGCGAGAAGATCGGCGGGCTGCTCAAGCCGGAGCTGCCGCACGGTTTCGTCGGGGTCCGCGAGGCCTTCGGGAAGCTGGGCTCGATGGTCCACGTGCCGCCGAAGAAGGTGAAGCCGGAGAACGCCCCCGTCCAGGAGGTGGTGCTCACCGGCGACGAGGTCGACCTGGACGCGCTGCCGGCGCTCTTCACCTGGCCGAAGGACGGCGGCTCCTTCTTCAACCTGGGGCTGACCCACACCAAGCACCCGGAGACCGGTGTGCGGAACCTGGGCCTGTACCGGCTCCAGCGGCACGACAAGCACACCATCGGCATGCACTGGCAGATCCACAAGGACAGCCGTAACCACTACGCGGTGGCGGCGGAGCGGGGCGAGCGGCTGCCGGTCGCGATCGCCTTCGGGTGCCCGCCGGCCGTCACGTACGCCTCGACGGCGCCGCTGCCCGGTGACATCGACGAGTACCTCTTCGCCGGCTTCGTGCAGGGCAAGCGGATCGAGATGGTCGACTGCAAGACCGTGCCGCTCCAGGTCCCCGCCCAGGCCGAGGTGGTGGTCGAGGGCTGGCTGGAGCCGGGCGAGATGCTGCCGGAGGGGCCCTTCGGCGACCACACCGGCTTCTACACCCCGCAGGAGCCGTTCCCGGCGCTGAAGATCGACTGCGTCACGATGCGGAAGCGCCCGCTGCTCCAGTCGATCGTGGTCGGTCGGCCGCCGACCGAGGACGGGCCGTTGGGGCGGGCGACGGAACGCTTCTTCCTGCCCCTGCTGAAGATCATCGTGCCGGACATCGTCGACTACCACCTGCCCGAGTCCGGCGGCTTCCACAACTGCGCGATCGTCTCGATCGACAAGAAGTACCCGAAGCACGCGCAGAAGGTCATGCACGCCATCTGGGGTGCGCACATGATGTCGCTGACCAAGCTGATCGTCGTGGTCGACAAGGACTGCGACGTCCACGACCTGCACGAGGTGTCCTGGCGGGCCCTCGGGAACACCGACTACTCCCGTGACCTCACCGTCGTCGAGGGGCCGGTGGACCATCTGGACCACGCCTCGTACCAGCAGTTCTGGGGCGGCAAGGCGGGCATCGACGCGACGAAGAAGCTGCCCGAGGAGGGCTACACCCGCGACGGCGGCTGGCCGGACATGGTGGAGTCCGACCCGGCGACGGCGGCCCTGGTGGACCGCCGCTGGAAGGAGTACGGGCTGTGACCACGGCCGCGGTGCCCGGCGCCCAGCCGGGACGGACGAAGGCCTTCCTGCGCCTGGTGATGATCGAGCACTCGGTCTTCGCCCTGCCCTTCGCGTACATCGCCTCGCTCACCGCGATGTACCGGACGGACCGGAACATCCACTGGTGGACGCTGTTCCTGGTGACCGTGTGCATGGTGGGGCTGCGGACCTTCGCCATGGCGTGCAACCGGATCATCGACCGCGAGATCGACGCCCGCAATCCGCGCACCGCGAACCGGGAACTGGTGACGGGCGCGGTGTCGGTGCGGTCGGCGTGGACCGGTGCCGGGGTGGCCGTGGCGGTCTTCCTGGGTGCCGCGGCGCTGCTCAACCCGCTCTGCCTGGCGCTCGCGCCGCTCGCCGTCATCCCGATGGTCGTCTACCCGTACGGCAAGCGGTTCACCAACTTCCCGCACGCGATCCTGGGCCTCGCCCAGTCGATCGGGCCCATCGGCGCCTGGCTCGCGGTGACCGGGGAATGGTCCTGGGACGCCGTGGTCCTGGGGCTCGCGGTGGGCGTCTGGATCGGTGGCTTCGACCTCATCTTCGCCTGCCAGGACGTGCAGGCGGACCGCGCCCAGGGCGTCATGTCGGTCCCGGCCCGCTTCGGCGTGCCGGCCGCGCTGTGGGGCGCCCGGGCCTCGGCGGTCGTGACGACGGGGCTGCTCGTCTGGTACGCCCTGCTGACGGACGCCGGCCTCTTCTTCTGGGTCGGCCTGGTGATCGTGGCGGTCGCCTTCTGCTACGAGCACACCATCGTGAAGCCGCACGACCTGTCCCGCCTGAACAGGGCGTTCTTCACGACGAACGGTTTCATCGGGATCAGCCTGTTCGTGTGCGCGCTGCTCGACCTGCTGGTCCGAGGACTCACTCCGTAGGACTGGCGGATAGGGTCGACGGCATGAACGACGGCAAGCGCACCCCCTGGATCGTGGGCGTATCGGGGGCCTCGGGCACGCCGTACGCCGCCGCCGTGCTGAGGGGCCTGCTCGCCGCGGGGGAGAGCGTCGACCTCGTCGTGTCGCGGGCCTCGCGGCTGACGCTGCTCGACGAGACGGGCCTTTCCTTCCGGGACGCGCACTGGCGCGAGGACCTCACGACCTGGCTGGCGCGGGGGGCGGACGGGAAGCCGGACGCCTTCGACGTCTCCGGCGCCCTGGACGACGTGCGGTACTGGGCGGCCGGGGACCTGGCCGCGGGGCCGTCCTCCGGCTCGTACCCGGCGAAGGGGATGTTGGTGGTGCCGGCCTCGACCGCGGCGGTGGCGGGAGTGGCACTGGGGCTCTCGAAGGACCTGCTGCAGCGGGTCGCGAGCGTGACCCTGAAGGAACGCCGTCCGCTGGTGGTCGCGGTGCGGGAGACGCCGCTGAACGGGCAGACGCTCAAGCACATGGTGGCGCTGGACGAGGCGGGCGCCGTGGTGCTGCCCGCCTCTCCTGCGTTCTACGCGGGGGCGACGCACATCCAGGATCTGGTGGACTTCGTCGCCGGGCGGGTGCTGGACGCGGCGGGAGTGCCGCACCAGCTGTACCGCCGGTGGGAAGGAGAGCTGGGTGCGGCTCTCCCCGCTGGTTAGCGCTTCTTGGCGCGCTTCTTCGGGGCGCGCTTCGAGGCTGCGGTCGGCTGGTGGGCACGCGAGCGGCTGGCCAGGTCCTGCAGCTCGCGCATGCGTGCGTAGGCCATCTCGATCGTGTACACGGTGAACACCACTCCTGAAAGATCGTCTTTGATCAGCTGAAAGATTCACAGGGCTTCGACCCCTGTGTACCTTAGATTCTATACCTAAACTCGCGGTACCGCTGGACAATGGAAGGTTTTTCCCTATGGACGCCGTGGACAGGCAGCTCATCCAGGCTCTGCGCGAGAACGGCCGTGCCTCGTACGCCGAGCTCGGCCGGCTCGTCGGGCTCTCCGGCCCCTCCGTCACCGACCGCATCAACCGCCTGGAGGCCGCCGGGGTCATCACCGGGTACCGCGCGACCGTCGACGCCGCCTCGCTCGGCCTCGGCGTCACCGCCCTCATCGGCATCTCCCTCTCCGACGCCGCCGACCACGAGGACGTGGCCCGCCGTCTGAAGGACCTGGCCGAGATCGAGGACTGCTGGTTCATCGCCGGCGACGACTCCTTCATGCTCAAGGTGCGCGCGAGCGACGTCGACGGCCTGGAGAAGACGATCCGCCGGCTCTCCGGCACCAAGGGCGTCTCCCGGACCCGCACCACGATCGTGCTCTCCACGAAGTGGGAGAACCGGGTCGGCGAGCTGCCCGAGGAGGAGTGACCCGGAGCGGCGACGGTGGTGCCCTCCGCCGGGAGGGCGGGGAGTACGGTGGGTGGAGCCTGATTTCGGAAACATGGGAGGCGGCCGGATGGACGCGGGGCTCAAGCGGGAGCTGGAGCAGAAGGTGCTCGCCGGTGAGCGGCTGAGCCGTGAGGACGGCATCGCCCTCTACGACTCCGACGACCTCGCCTGGCTCGGTGGGCTGGCCCACGAGGTCCGGACCCGCAAGAACGGCGACGTGGTCCACTTCAACGTCAACCGGCACCTGAACATGACCAACGTCTGCACCGCCTCCTGCGCCTACTGCTCCTTCCAGCGCAAGCCGGGCGAGAAGGACGCGTACACCATGCGCATCGAGGAGGCCGTGCGCCTCGCGAAGGCGATGGAGAACGAGAACCTCACCGAGCTCCACATCGTCAACGGGCTCCACCCCAACCTGCCCTGGCGCTACTACCCGCGCTCGCTCTCCGAGCTGAAGAAGGCGCTGCCGAACGTCTCCCTCAAGGCGTTCACGGCCACCGAGATCCACCACTTCGAGACGATCTCCGGCCTCTCCGCCTCCGAGATCCTCGACGAGCTGATCGAGGCCGGCCTGGAGTCCCTGACCGGCGGCGGCGCCGAGATCTTCGACTGGGAGGTCCGGCAGCACATCGTGGACCACCGCACCCATTGGGAGGACTGGTCCCGGATCCACCGTCTGGCCCACGAGAAGGGGCTCAAGACCCCCTCGACCATGCTGTACGGGCACATCGAGGAGCCCCGCCACCGGGTGGACCACGTGCTGCGGCTGCGCGAGCTCCAGGACGAGACCGGCGGTTTCCAGGTCTTCATCCCGCTGCGCTACCAGCACGACTTCGTGGACATGCAGGACGGCAAGATCCGCAACAGGCTCCAGGCGCGGACCACGATGGCGACGGGTGCCGAGGCCCTGAAGACCTTCGCGGTCTCCCGGCTGCTCTTCGACAACGTGCCGCACGTCAAGGTCTTCTGGGTCATGCACGGCGTCCAGACCGCGCAGCTCGCGCTCCAGCACGGTGCCGACGACATGGACGGCTCGGTGGTCGAGTACAAGATCACCCACGATGCCGACAACTACGGCACGCCGAACAAGCTGAGCCGCGACGACCTGCTCGAACTGATCCGGGACGCGGGCTTCCGTCCGGTCGAGCGGAACACCCGGTACGAGGTCATCCGCGAGTACCCGGGTCCGGACGCGGGACTGCGGGAGTCGCCGCAGCCGATGCGGGTCTGAGACGGACCGTCCCGAAGGGCCGGCGGGGGCGCACCCC
>NZ_JBHYMF010000037.1:0-49815 GCF_042742855.1 Streptomyces sp. NPDC058877
TCGTCCGACAACCCCGGACGCCCGATCCTCGCCACCCAGCAACACCTCCGGCAACCGTTCTACCTGGGATGTTGCACCGACCCATTGACCTCACCACGCCTTCTTCGCGAAGGAGAGCGACCGGTGACCATGTTGTACCGGTTGATCCATGCGGAGAAGGCGAACTACCCGATCGTGTTGTTGTGCCGGGTGCTGCGGGTGGCCCGCTCCTCCTCCTACGCCTGGCGCGAGGGCGAGGCTGCCCGCCAAGAGCGCCGGGCGGCCGACGACGCGCTCGCCCACGAGATCACCGTGCTCCACATCGCCTCCCGTCGCACCTACGGCGTCCCGCGCATCCACGCCGAGCTGCGACGTCTGGGGCACCGGGTGAACCGCAAGCGCGTCGCCCGCGTCATGCGCGAGCGCGACATCCGCGGCGTCACCCGCCGCAAGCGCCGCTCGCTGACCCGGCCGGACGTGAAGGCGAGGCCGGCCCCGGACCTGATCGGCCGCGACTTCCACGCCGTGCGTCCCGGGATCAAGCTGGTCGGCGACATCACCTATCTCCCGACGGCTGAGGGCTGACCCTCCGCTCCCGCGCCGTCGAGCACGGCGGACTTCCCGCCTTCGCCCTGCGGGTGGAAGCGGACGGGAGTTCGCTCGTCCATTTCGGGACTGTGAGCCCTGTCCGGCCCTCGTCGAACTCGCCCGGGAATGCGACCTGTTCGTTTGCGAGGCGGACGGTGACGTGCCCGGTCACCACTCGGCGGCGCAGGCCGGGCGGAGTGCTGCCGCGGCCGGCGTCGACCGTCTCCTCGTGACCCGCGTCGGCCCCGGGGCGGGGCCGGCCGATGCGGTCGCTCAGGCCGCCGCCGAGTTTCCCGGGGACGCCGCCCATGCCATCCCCGGGCTGCGGTGCGAGGTCGTCATGCGTCGAAGCCGTACTCCAGTACGTACGACGAGGAGTCCAGGGTCATCTCGTTGAGTTCCACCGCCCTGCCGGTCTCGGTGTAGGCCGTGCGCTCGATGAGGACCACCGGCGTGCCGAACTCCAGGGCGAGGCGGTCCGATTCGTCCACCGTCGGCATCCGGCAGCGGATCTCCTCCCGGAAGTGCACCGGGCGCTGCCCCAGCTCGGCGAGCCGGGCGTAGGTGCCGCCGGGGCCCGTATCGGGTTCGGCGATCTGCGTTCCGCTCACGAGTTCGGCGGAGAGGTACGACACGGAGAGCAGCACCGGCCTTCCGTCGAGGACGAAGCGTCGGCTCCGTACGCAGAGGGGGGTGCCCGGCACCACGTCCAGCACCTGTGCGATCCGGTCCCCGGCGGGCTTCTCGCCCACCTCCACCCGGTCGACGACGAGGTCCCGGTCCTCGACCTCCGTGGACCAGACCGAGTGGCCGTTGCCCCATCGTTCCCCGGCCAGGCGCGGGATGCCTCGGCGGCGCAGCGGACGGAAGGCGCGGACGAAGACGCCGGCGCCCTTGCGGGCTTCGGCGAGTCCTTCCGTGCGCAGGACGGAGAGGGCCTGGCGGGCGGTCATGCGCGCCACGTCGTAGGTCGTCATGAGGTCGTTCTCGCCGGGGAGCCGGTCGCCCGGGGCGAAGTCGCCTGACTGGATCGCGGTTCTCAACTCGTCTGCGATGCGCTGGTACTTGGGCTGACGAGCGCTGTCCTGGTCAGTCACGGGTGGACCACTCCCTTCGTCTGCGGGACACCCTACGGCGCGCTTCCCGACCCGGGTGCACACGTGTGCGCCGTCCCACCCGGTCGATCCATCCATCGGGGGACATCTCTAGAGATACGTTGACAGGGCGAGGTCGTCGCGCTTCCCTGAATGTCCCCGGACTTCAGGTAACGGGACGGAGGAGATGCGTGCAGTCATTGCCCGAGGTCGGTGACCTCGTCCGCGACACCGCCACGGGGCGGGTCGGCTTCTACGTGCGGAGCGTCTCCGGGCGTTGTCTGATCCGCGCCGTCCACGGCGGTGCCGAGTGGGAGGCCGACCCGGTCGACGTCCAGGCCGCCACGCCCCTGCACGAGCTGCGGGCCCGCACCGCCGAGATCAACGCACGGAGCAGGAGGGGGCTCGGCGGCTGACGCGGTGCGGCGGCGCCGGATCGCCCGGGGCGGTCTTCCCCCGGCCCCCGGCCCCCGGCCGCTGTTCTCGGTCCCCGCGACGGTCGTCGCTCAGTGGTAGGGCCGCGACCACCGGAATACGAGTACCGGCATCGATGTCAGTGGGGCGCGCCACACTGGGGGCATGTGCCGCAGCATCAAGACGCTCCGCCCGCCCGTCCTGCCCGAGGAGGCGACCGAGGACGACATCCGCGCCGCAGCCCTGCAGTACGTCCGCAAGGTTTCCGGGTTCCGTGCCCCGGCCGCCCACAACCGCGAGGTCTTCGAGCGGGCCGTGGAGGAGATCGCCGAGGCGACGGCGAGGCTCCTCGACGGCCTGGAGGTGCGCGGGGCGCACCCCGGTACCGTCAGGACGCAGGTGCAGGACCTGCGGTCGGACGGCGGATGAGGTACGCGGCGAGGCTGCCGGCCAGGAAGAGCGCCAGGGTCGACACCCCCGCGCTGAACCAGGTCGCACCGAGCCACTGACCGCCCAACCAGCCGAGCCCCACGCTGTACGAAGCCCAGGTCACCCCCGCCACGACCGACCACGGGAGGAACTCCTTGACCCGTCGCTTCGCCGCGCCCGCGCCCAGGGACACCACCGAGCGCCCGGCCGGGGCGAAGCGCGCGAGCACCACGAGCAGTCCGCCACCCCGGGCGAGCGCGGTGCTGAGACGTTCCTGCGCCAGCGCGAGGCGGCGCGAGCGCGCGATGGCGCGGTCCAGCCTGGCACCGCCTCGCCGGGCCAGGCGGTACGCGAGGAAGTCGCCGAGCACCGAAGCGGTGGCGGCGCAGAGGAGCAGGGGGAAGAGAGAGGGCACGCCGGGGGAGACCACGGTCGCCGTCGCCGTTGCCGCCGTGGCGGCAGTGATCACCAAGAAGCCGCTCGGCAGCACGGGAAGGAAGACGTCGAGCAGGATCGACGCCGCCACCACCGGATAGATCCACGGGCCGGCGGTGAGCGACTGCAGGGAGTCCATGCCGTCGAGCAGATTCACAGGGCCAGAGCCTACGCGGGGGCAGGGGGCCGACCGCCGTGGGGTGGGGGCGACGTTGTGCGCCCCCACCCGCCGGGAGCGAAGGGGCGCGGGCCGAGGGTGCGGGAGCCGGAGCGCGGGCCGAAGGGGCGGGAGCGAAGGGACAGGGCCGAGGACGGGCTCCTTCCCCCAACAGTCCAGGCCCGTGTGGGCCCCGCTCCTTCCGGTGGCCCG
The DNA here is from genome assembly GCF_042742855.1 of Streptomyces sp. NPDC058877. Classification (NCBI taxonomy): domain Bacteria; kingdom Bacillati; phylum Actinomycetota; class Actinomycetes; order Kitasatosporales; family Streptomycetaceae; genus Streptomyces; species Streptomyces sp. NPDC058877. The sequence continues at coordinate 3,310 of NZ_JBHYMF010000037.1, forward strand.
GGCCCGCCCTCGTGAGGAGGGCAGGCCCGGGCGAGGTCAGGCCGCGACCGGGGTGCCCCGTTCTTCCCTGGGCTCCGGTGCCGTGGGGCGGCCGGAACCGAAGAGGCCGTCCAGGGCCAGGGCGCCCGGACCGGTGAAGACGAGGAGCACGAAGGCCCAGCAGAACATCGCCGCGCTTTCGCCGCCGTTCTGGAGCGGGAAGAGGGACTCCGGCTGGTGGACCGTGAAGTACGCGTACGCCATGGAGCCCGAGGCGAGGAGGGCGGCGCTGCGGGTGCCGAGCCCGGTCATGACCAGGACGCCCGTGCAGAGTTGGATGACGGCCGCGTACCAACCGGGCCAACTGCCGGCCGTTTTGACGTCGCCGTCGAAGAGGCCGAAGAGCGAGGCGGCTCCGTGGCAGGCGAAGAGCAGCCCGGTGACGATGCGGAAGAGGCCGAGGGCGTAGGGCTGTGCCCGGTGCAGGCGGCCCGTGAGGTTCGTGCCGGTGGTGCTCTGGTCGGTCATGGGGGGACTCCTTCGGTCTGGCCCCGTCCGTGGGGGACGGGGTGGGGGACGGAAACCGATGAGGTCGTAAGGTTAGGCACTCCTTACTAGTACTTGCAAGTTCAACATATGGCCATCGTGGCGGGCGGCGGGGTGCGCTTCGGTGCTGGTCGTCGCCGTGGGGTCGGCGGACGGGGGGTCAGCAGCCGTTGAGCACGGATTGGAGGGCGCTCTTCTCCGCCGAGTCGACGCTGAGCTTCCAGTGGTACTTCACGTGCACCCAGGCCCGGACGTAGGTGCAGCGGTAGGCCGTCCGCGGGGGCAGCCACTCCGCCGGGTCGCGGTCGCCCTTCGCCTGGTTGACGTTGTCGGTGACGGCTATCAGTTGCGGCCGGGTGAGGTCGTTCGCGAAGGCCTGGCGCTGTGAGGTGGTCCAGGAGTTCGCGCCGGAGCGCCACGCCTCGGCGAGCGGGACCATGTGGTCGATGTCGACGTCGGAGGCGAGGGTCCAGGTGGCTCCGTCGTACGGCGAATACCAACTTCCGCTGATGGCGGCGCACTTGGAATCGGTGGCGACGTCGACGCCGTCGCGCTTGAGGACGGTCTCGCGGGTGTTGCAGGTTCCGGACTGAGTGATCCAGTGCGGGAAGAGGCTTCGGCTGTATCCCGAGGTGGAGCCCTCCGCCTTGACCGTGAGTGCGGCCAGGTAGGTGCGCGCGGTGGCGGCGCTGACGGGGGTCGGCATGGCGGCTTGTGCCGTCGGGGCGCCGGCCAGGAGGGCTGCGGCGGAGAGGCTGGCTGCGGCGGAGAGTGAGACGAGTTGACGCGCGTAGACCTTGCAGGCGGGCATGTGAACTCCCTTGCTGTGGCAGGCGTCCTGGCGGTGCGCCCCGTGGGCGCCCGTGGGTGGGCCCGGCCATCGTGGCGGCGCCAGGTTTCCGTGGGGGGTGTGCCAGGTAACAGGGTGACGTCATGGACACGTCACATCAAGGGGCGGGTTCAATCTGACGCAGCGGCAGATTTCTTCAATGGCTAAGCGGTTGGTGACGCATCGGGGGCGAGTCGCCCGGGCGTGCGGATGCGCGCGACCGGAAGGTCCGGGCGCGCGCCAGGGGGAGGGGTGGCTACCGCAGGGCGGTCAGCGTGATCGAGCCGTCCGCCGTGGACCCCACCTTCAGGTCGGTGAGGTCGGGCACGTGTACGTCCGGCGCGAAGGCCGCCGCGCGCGGGCCCACGCCCACGATGCGCATGCCGGCCGCCCGGCCCGCCCGGATGCCGGCCTCCGAGTCCTCGAAGACCACGCAGTCCTCCGGGGTGAAGCCCAGTGCTGCCGCGCCCTTGAGGAAGCCCTCCGGGTCCGGCTTGCTGGCTCCGACGCTCTCGGCGGTGATCCGGACCTCCGGTATGGGCAGGCCCGCTGCGCCCATCCGCGCCTCGGCGAGGTTTCGGTCCGCCGAGGTCACCAGGGCGTGCGGGAGGTCCGCGAGCGAGGCCAGGAAGGCGGGGGCGCCGGGGACCGGCACGACCCCGTCGAGGTCGGCGGTCTCCGCGGCCAGCATGACCCGGTTGTCCGCGTGGTTCTCCGCCATGGGGCGGTCCGGTAGGAGCAGGGCCATGGTTGCGTACCCCTGGCGGCCGTGCACCACCTTGAGCGCCTCGGCCGCGTCCAGGCCGTGCCGCTCGGCCCAGCGCCGCCAGCAGCGCTCGACGACGGCGTCCGAATTGACGAGGGTGCCGTCCATGTCGAGGAGGAGGGCGCGGGCGGTCAGCGTTGCCGGGGTGGTGGCGGCCATCGGGTCTCCAGGAGGGGTGGCGCGGAGAACGAAGCGGTCCCGCCCACCGGTCAGGGAGTGCGGGCGGGGCCACTTTGTTCTTTCACGATACAAAACCGGGAGCCCTCTTGGCCAACCGGTCCGCGATCCGCCGCCCCGGGCCGCACGGGAACGCGTCGAAGGGGCCGCGGCGACGAAGGCGTGGGCGAGCGTGGTCGGCAGGAAGCCCGGCGCGACCACCGGGTGAAGCGGCGGACCCGATCCCCGTCCGATCCGGCCGGGCCCTTCCGGGCCGGAAGGCCGCTTCCGCTTCGCCGCCTTGCCGCAGCGGCGCGGACCCGGTGTGGTCAAGGGTGCCGGGGAGCCCATGGTCCACCGCCGCGCCTCCGGCGCGGCCTGCACGGATGGGGCGGACGGGGTGGACGGTGACCCGAGCGGCTGATCACCAGTGGCCGCGCCCATGGCCCGTCCGCCCGTTTCCGGGGGTTCGAGTGGACGTGGAGGTCGTGCCCGTCCTCCTTTGCCCGCGCCTTCGGTCGCCCAGCAACCAGAGAACCAACGGCGTTCCCACGGTGAATGCCACCTCGACCGCCACCAGGACCAAGCATCCTCGGGTGCTGCCCTCGGACGGGGTGATTCCCGAGGTGGCGACGGCACCGGCAGGGAACCCCCGAGGGCGACCGCCGCATCTGCGGTCGTGGGAGGGAACGCCGACCGAACCCCGCACCAAGGGGCGAGGCCTTCAGCGGCCGGCTAGAGCCAGGTGCTCCGCTCCAGTGCCTTGCGCGTGTGGGGGCCGTACACGCCCCTCGGGTCGTCCTCGATGTACATCCAGGACTGATAGGTCTTCACCGCGCGCCAGACCTCCTGGTCGTACCGTCCGTCCACGGCGCCGCGGTACGCGCCCACCAGCGTCAGTCGGGCCTGGAGCTCCAGCACCTCCTCGCCCGACGAGCCGATGCTCAACGTGACCGAGGCCTCCTCGGTCGGCTGGGGCGGCTGCGAGGACGGCGGGGGCGTCGACGGTGCGGTCGTCGTGGCTGTGGAGGGGGCGGCGGTCGGAGGGGCCGCCGAGGTGGCGGACGCGCTGGGGCTCGCGGTGGTGGGGCTCGGGGAGGAGGTGGGGGACGGCGAGGCGGACGTCTCGTCCGGGGACGGGGAGGAAGCGGTCGGTTCCGGGGTCTCGGAGGAGGGAGAGGGCGCCTCCGAGACGGCGACGTTCAGGGACGCGCTCGTGGTCACCTCGGGCACGGCCGCCCGGTCTTCGGTCTCCTTCGCGCCGCCGAGGACGGCCGCCGCGAGGACGGCTGTGCCCGCCACGGCGACGGCGGCCACCGAGGCGACCGCCGCGCCGCGCTTGCGGCCCCTGGCCCGGCCGCCGCGGGGGCCCGGCGGGACCTCGCCGAGCCCGCGCAGCAGCAGCGGCATCGTCTCGGAGGCGTCACCGGCGTCGGGGTGCGGCGCCGGACCGACGGCACCCGGGTGCGGCCCCGGGCTCGGGGCGGTCGGGTACGCCTCCGGGTCCGTCCGGTACGGGGCGTGCTGCCCCCCGATCGGTACCTCCGCCGGGAGCGGCGCCACGGGGGCGTCCGTCGGGCGGACGGCGGCCAGCTGGGTGGTCGGGGCGTCCGTCGGGCGGACGGCGGCCAGCTGGGTGGTCGGGGCGTCCCCCGTCGGGTGCGCGGACGACGATGCGGGCTGCTGCCAGCCGACCGCCGGGTTCCCTTCGGGTCCGAAGGCCCCCTCGGACCCCCCGGAGCCCGTCATGCCGACCGGGTGCGCCGTGCTCGCGCCGCCGCCGGCGTACGGGCCGTCCGTGTCGCCGCCGGCCCCGTGGCCCGGCTCCGGCCCGGCTCCGGCCTCGTACGGGCCCGCCGGCCCCTCGGCCGCGTCCAGGGTGACGTACGGCCTGATCCGCAGCGGGTCGAAGTCCCCGGCCGCAGCCGTCTCCGCAGTCCGGGCGCAGGCGCAGCCAGGTCTGTGTACACCGCATTCAGGACAGCCGTGTCCGGTCATGATGGGTCCCCTCCCCGATACAACTGCGAGCGATTATGCAGCCCGCCCCTGTCGGGTGGGAGAACGGTGGTGTTCTTCCACAGGCCATAACCGGACATTCGCACCAGGATGGAGAAGCCCGCCACGACACGGAGACGGAGAATCCATGGCCCAGGACACCCGCCCGTCCCGGCGCGACGGTGACACCCCCCTGCCCGGGGAGGGACGGAACCGCCGCACGCTGCTCCTCGCGATCGGCGCACTCCTGCTCGGCATGCTGCTCGCGGCACTCGACCAGACCATCGTCTCCACCGCCCTGCCGACCATCGTCAGCGAGCTCGGCGGCATGGAACACCTCTCCTGGGTGGTCACCGCCTACATGCTGGCGTCCACGGCCGGAACGCCCCTGTGGGGCAAGCTCGGAGACCAGTACGGGCGCAAGAAGCTCTTCCAGGCCGCCATCGTCCTCTTCCTCATCGGCTCCGCACTCTGTGGCCTCGCTCAGAACATGCCCCAGCTCATCGCCTTCCGCGCGCTCCAGGGCCTCGGCGGCGGCGGACTCATGGTCCTGTCGATGGCGATCGTCGGCGATCTCGTCTCGCCCCGGGAGCGCGGCAAGTACCAAGGGCTCTTCGGGGCCGTCTTCGGTGCCACCAGCGTCCTCGGCCCGCTCCTGGGCGGGCTCTTCACCCAGCACCTCTCCTGGCGCTGGGTCTTCTACGTCAACCTGCCGGTCGGCGTGGTCGCGCTCTTCGTGATCGCGGCGGTGCTGCACGTACCGGCGCGCTCCACCCGGCACACCATCGACTACCTCGGGACCTTCCTCATCGCCTCGGTCGCCACCTGCCTGGTCCTCGTGGCCTCCCTCGGCGGCACCACCTGGGCGTGGGGGTCGGCACAGATCATCGGACTCGCCGTGCTCGGGGCCGTGCTCCTGGTGTGGTTCGTCTCCGTCGAACGCAGGGCCGCCGAACCCGTGCTACCGCTCAAGCTGTTCCGGATCCGGACCTTCAGCCTCGTCTCGGTCATCAGCTTCGTCGTCGGCTTCGCCATGTTCGGTGCGATGACCTATCTGCCGACCTTCCTCCAGGTGGTCCAGGGCGTCAGCCCGACCATGTCGGGCGTCCACATGCTGCCGATGGTCCTCGGCATGCTGATCACCTCGACCGGATCCGGCCAGATCGTGTCCCGGACCGGCCGCTGGAAGGTGTTCCCGATCGCCGGCACCGCCCTCACCGGCCTGGGCCTGCTCCTCCTCCACCGGCTGACGGAGACCAGCTCGACCTGGGAGATGAGCGTCGCCTTCTTCGTCTTCGGCGCCGGGCTCGGGCTCGTCATGCAGGTCCTCGTCCTGGTCGTGCAGAACGCCGTCTCCTACGAGGACCTCGGCGTCGCCACGTCCGGTGCCACCTTCTTCCGCTCCATCGGGGCCTCCTTCGGCGTCGCCGTCTTCGGCACGATCTTCACTCACCGGCTCACCGACGAGCTCGACGCCGTGTTCACGGGTGCGGGCGCGGACCTTCCGGCCGGCACCGGAGCCGAACGGGTGGCCGCCGACCCGCGCGCCATCGCCTCGCTGCCGCCCGAGCTGCGCCCCCAGGTGTTGCACGCGTACGCCACGTCCATCACCGACGTCTTCCTCTACGCGGCCCCCGTCGTCCTCGCCGCCTTCGTCATCGCCTGGTTCCTCACGGAGGACCCGCTGCGCGGCTCCGTCACCGCCCCCGACACCAGCCAGACCCTCGCCTCCAACCCGGTCGAGCGCTCCTCGTACGACGAGTGCGCCCGCGCCCTGTCCGTCCTCGGTTCCCGAGAGGGACGGAAGGAGATCTACGAGAAGATCACCGCCCGGGCCGGACTGGACCTGATGCCGGCCGCGAGTTGGCTGCTGTTGCGCATCCGCCGCCACGGCACCGTCGAGCCCTCCCTGCTCGCCGAGACCACCCCCGTGCCCCTCCAGGTGATCGCGGAGGCGTCCCAGCAGGTGGAGGAGCGACGACTGGCGGCCCGTGAGGGGGTGCAGCTGATCCTCACCGAGGAGGGCGTCAGGACGGCGACGGTGCTCGCCAAGGCCCGGGAGGACTCCCTGGCCGAGCTGCTCGGGGACTGGTGGGGGCCCGACCGGCCCACCGACCTGGTGAAGCTGGTGGAGGAGTTGACGGCCGAACTGAGCGGCTCGGACGGCGAGGGGCCCCCTGCGCCCGAGCCGCCCCGCGATCACCGTGCCTGAGCCGGTGGCGCCGACCGGTGCCGGACCGGTCCGGCACCGGGGCTCAGAGCTCCTTGCCGTACCAGATCTCCATGTAGGGGCCGGTGCAGTACGCCGGTATCTCCTGATACCCGTGCCGTGCGTACAGGGCGCGCGCCTCGACCAGGTCGAGGCGCGTGTTGAGGACCGTTCGACGCGCGCCGAGGGTCCTGGCCGCGTCCTCCAGGCCGGTCATCAGGAGGTCGGCACCGCCGAGCCCGCGGAACGCGTGCCGGACGAACACCCGCGTCAGCTCGGCCCGCTCGGCGTCCAGCAGGATGACTCCACCGCATGCGGCGGCCTTTCCCCCGTAGCGGCCGACGAGGAACCCCCCGGAGGGCGGGGCGAGCCGGTCGAGCCCCTCGCTCAGCATCTCCTCGTCGTACTCGTCCTCCGCCAGGACGCGTTGGAAGTAGCGGCCCGCGACGTCACCGAAGTAGTCGCGGCGCAGCGAGGTCGCGTCCGGGGTGTCCACGCGTTCGGGGGAGAAGATCCAGGTCATGCGGGTCATTCTGCGACCCGCATGACCCGCCTCGCCGCTGAATTACCGGGGCGCCGCCTGCTGGACGACCTCGAACGACCACAGCGTGGAGCCCGATGCGGCGGGCTTCGGACGCTCGCCGCCCTCGCCGCCCTGGTGGGCGGCCTTCATGGAGCCGTTCATCCAGGCCTGGAAGTCCTCCTCGCTGCGCCAGCGGGTGTAGACCAGGTACTGGTCGGTTCCCTCCAGCGGGCGCAGCAGCTCGAACCACTCGAATCCGTCGGCCCCCTCCACGGCACCGGCCCGCGAGGCGAACCGCTTCTCCAACACCTCGCGCTGTTCGGCGGGCACGGTCAGGACGTTGATCTTCACCACGCTGGGCACAGGACACCTCTCGGGAAGCACAGGTCGGGCACCGCGCCCAGCCTTGATCACGTGGGTGCAGTCTCCTACATCCCCCGGTCAAAGCGGCGTGAGGACGGGTTCCGGGCGCCGTCCGTGGCGCAAGGGGAGCGGCCCGCGCCCTTCCTGTCCCTCCACCGACCCGTGTACGGCTGCGGTCGAACGCCACCTCGCCGGTGCGGGGGCCGTGAAGTCCCCCGTGCGGATCCACCGGATCCCGCCGACGGTCGTGAGGTCGGACCGCCGGGGAGCCGGCGCCGACCGGACCCACCTGCCGGAGCGCGAAGCCGCCCGCCTTCCCGTCACCGCGATCGATGCTCCGGCGCTGCCGGAGGTGCTGGCCGAGCTGGCCGCGCCGCGGGCCGACGGGATGGGTGCCGACACCGTTCGCCGGATGTGCCGCCCGTCTTCCGCGGCGGGAGGCCGTGGTTCGTGGTGGTGGCACCCGATGCGCTCGACCGCATGCGCCAGCACGTCGTTGCGGGTGGCCGGGCGAGCGGCAGCGGTCGCCGCGTAGGACCCGAGCTTCGAGGTGGACGGTGACGCGGAGGCCGTCGCGTCCGCCCCGAGAGCGCAGCGCGCCGGCTACGCGGCGGGGGTGAGTTCGGCTTGGCCGAACAGCAGGGCCCAGCCGGTGGGGAGCCGGTGGAGGATACGGGCGATCAGCTCGGGGGCGGCATGGGCGGTGACGGCGGCGAAGACGGAGCCCGTGTCCCAGCGGGTGGTGGCCAGGGAGGTGCCGGAGCGGGTGGCGAGGTCCTTGACGAAGGCCCAGCCGGTCAGTGGCTGGAGGTCGGGGACCTGTGTGGTCAGTGCACGTGCGGCCTCCAGGGGCAGACAGGCGGCCAGGTCGACGCGTTCCTCGCCGGTCAGCTGGCGCCCGAGCCCGGCGAGGACCAGGCGGACGGCTTCGTCGGCCCGCTCGCGGGTGGGGTAGGCGCCCTCGTAGCGGACCCTCTCCAGCATCTGCTCGTACGCCATCGAGTACGGCCGCTGCTCAAGCGGTACGCGCGCGTCGGAGATCACGGTGGTGAATGCCTTTCGCGGAGCCGTGGGGCGTCGGGCACGACACCCCGGTCTTGGTCAGGTGGGCTGGGGGCGGCCGAAGAGGAGGTCGTAGCCGACGGGAAGCTGGAACAGGATCTGCCCCATCAAGTCCTCGCCCGCCGTGTCGGCGACGGTGGACAGCACGGCGCTGACGTCCCAGGTCGCGGTCTGTTCGGTGGAGCCCTCGATCCAGGCGGCGGTCGCGCGGACGAACCGTTCGGGGGTCAGCGGTTCGGCGCTCTGCAGTGGGTTGAGCAGGATGAGGGCGAAGTCCTCTGGCAGGCGTGCCGCGAGCTGGGCGCGGACGTGGCCGACCAGGTGCGCGCCGAGCAGGGCGAGCACCACGCGGATCGCGCGCTCGGCTTCCTCCGCGGTGTCGTATGCGCCACGGTGCTTCACCTGGTCGAGGAACGCTTCGTGTCGCGAGGCCATCGGTCGCCACCCCTGTGTGCCGTCGGGCTGTCCACGGGCGTGCGGAGGACGGGGAGGGGGGAGATGCGGATGTCCGTCCTCCGCACCGGTCCGGGCCGGCGTCAGCCGGAGATCTCCTTGCGGCCGGAGCCGACGCCGATGGAGATCTTGCGGGGCTTGGCACGCTCGGCGATCGGGATGCGCAGGGTGAGCACACCGGCGTCGTAGTCGGCTTGGATGTGCTCGGTGTCCAGGGTGTCGGCGAGCACGATCTGGCGGGAGAAGACCCCCAGGGGCCGCTCGGACAGCTCCATCTTCACGTCGTCTGCCTTCGCCACCGGCCGGCGCTCGGCCTTGACGGTCAGCATGTTGCGCTCGACGTCGATGTCGATCGCGTCCGCGGTCACCCCGGGGACGTCGAAGGCCACCACGTACTCGTCGCCCTCGCGGTAGGCGTCCATCGGCATCACCGACGGCTTCGACCAGGTGCCCGGGCCCATCAGCTGCTGCGCCATCCGGTCCAGCTCACGGAAGGGGTCAGTGCGCATCAACATCGTGAAACACCTCCAGCAGGTTCGAGCAGTTGCTGCCAATGCGCTGCACTGACACCGTTGTAACATGTCATCCAATGGATGACAAACACGATGTCGTCGACCCGATGACTGCCCGAAGGGGGTGCCCGTGACCGCAGCCGACCAGCCGTCCACGAGCAGCGCCGACGCCCACGGTCCGGCGTCCTTCCTCGCCGCGGCGGCGGCCCTCGCCGCCATCGACGACGTCCTGCGTGATGCCCGGCACGAGACGCCCGACGCCGCCGGCCCCGGACCCGAGCAGGCGCTGGCCTCGCTGATGCTGCTGCGCCACGTGCGCGAGCAGCTCGCCGGATGGGAGACCGGCCTGATCGAAACCGCACGCGACGCGGGAGCCAGCTGGGCGGATCTCGCCGGCCCCCTCGGCGTGGCCAGCCGCCAGGCCGCCGAACGCCGGTACCTGCGCGGCCGTCCCGGCGCCGTCGGCGCCACCGGCGAGCAGCGCGTGACGGCCACCCGTCAGGCCAGGGCGGCCGAACGCGCCACCGCCACCTGGGCCCGCGGAAACGCCGCCGACCTGCGCCGCCTGGCCGGACAGATCGCCGGGCTCGCCCACCTCGCGCCCGAAGCGCGCTCGGCCCAGGCCGCCCTGCACGCCGCTCTCGGCGCTGCCGACGCCGCCGAGCTCGTCGCACCCCTGGCTGACATGCGCCCCCACCTCGATGCGCGCCACACCGGCCTCGTCGAATCCCTGGACGCCCTCGAAGGCCGGCGCGCGACGGCGGTCGCCGACGATGCCTGACTCCCGCCCCGCAGGGCCGCATCATGCGGGTGCGGTCCGGCCCCGCCTCGAAGAAGCCGACGGCGGACAACGGCCCGCCGGGGCCATGATCCAAGTCCGTTCATGACGTTCCCACAGAAAGGAACCCCCATGGGTAGCAGTGCCGAGACGTTGGAATTCCAGGCGGAGACGCGCCAGTTGCTCCGACTGGTGATTCATTCGATCTACTCGAACAAGGACATCTTCCTGCGCGAGCTGATCTCCAATGCCTCAGACGCCCTGGACAAGTTGAGGCTGGAGTCGCTGACCGACGCCAGCCTCGCCGAGGTCGACACCACCGGCCTGCAGATCTCGTTGGAGGTCGACGGGGACGCCCGCACGCTGACCGTCCGTGACAACGGGATCGGCATGACCCGGGACGATCTCGTGGAGCTGATCGGCACGATTGCCAAGTCCGGCACCGCCGGCCTGCTGGAGAAGATCAAGGAGTCCAAGGACGCCGCCACCGCCGAGAGCCTGATCGGGCAGTTCGGCGTCGGCTTCTATTCGGCGTTCATGGTCGCCGACAGGGTCACCCTGCGCACCCGGCGAGCCGGCACCGACTCCGGCGTCCAGTGGGAGTCCGACGGCGAGGGCACCTACACCATCCATGCCGTCGACGGCCTGCCCGTGGGCACCTCGGTCACCCTGCACCTCAAGCCCGTCGACAGTGAGGACGGGCTCGCCGACTACCTTTCCGAGTCGAAGATCCGTCAGATCGTCAAGCGCTACTCCGACTTCATCCGCTGGCCCATCCGGATGGCCACCGAACGCACCGACGCCGAGGGCGAGACCGTCCGGGAGGTCGACACGCTCAACTCGATGAAGGCGCTGTGGGCCCGGTCGCGCACCGAGGTGACCGAGGGCGAGTACAACGAGTTCTACCAGCAGATCAGCCACGACTGGCTTCCCCCGGCCGAGACGATCCACATGCGCGCCGAAGGCACCTTCGAGTACGAGGCGCTGCTGTTCATCCCCTCGCAGGCACCCTTCGACCTGTTTTCCCGTGAGACCAAGCCCGGCGTGCAGCTGTACGTCAAGCGCGTGTTCATCATGGACGACTGCGAAGCGCTCATGCCCCACTACCTGCGCTTCGTGAAGGGTGTTGTGGACGCCCACGACCTGTCCTTGAACGTCTCCCGCGAGATCCTCCAGCACGACCGACAGATCCGCGGCGTGCGTCGGCGTCTGGTCAAGAAGGTCCTCGGCGCCTTCAAGGACATGCAGTCCAAGGACGCCGAGCGTTACGCGAAGGTGTGGACGCAGTTCGGCCGGGTGCTCAAGGAAGGCCTGGTCGAGGACACGGACAACACCGAGGCCCTGCTTGAGCTGGTGTCGGTCGCCTCCACGCACGACCCGGAGAAGACCACCACGCTGCGCGAGTACGTCGCACGGATGAAGGACGGCCAGGACGCCGTCTACTACCTGACCGGCGAGACCCGCGCCATGGTGGAGAACTCCCCCCACATGGAAGCCTTCGCCGCCAAGGGGTACGAGGTGCTCATCCTCACCGACCCCATCGACGAGGTGTGGGTGGACCGGGTCCCGGCCTTCGACGGCCACCGTCTGCAGTCCATCGCCAAGGGCCAGGTCGACCTCGACGAGTCCGCTGACGGCGACCGGGAAGCCGACCCGGAGAAGGCCCGGCGAGAGCAGGACTTCGCCGCCCTGCTGCCGTGGCTGACCACCACCTTGTCCGAGCAGGTCAAGCAGGTTCGCCTGTCGTCACGCCTGACGACCTCGGCGGCATGCATCGTCGGCGACGCCCACGACGTGACGCCGACCCTGGAGAAGATGTACCGGGCGATGGGGCAGCAGTTGCCCACCGTCAAGAGGATCCTGGAACTCAATCCCGCACACCCGCTGATCACCGCCCTGCGCACGGCGCACGCCGCAGGCCCCGACGACCCCGCACTGGCGGAGATCGCCGAGCTGGTGTATGGCAGCGCGCTGCTGGCCGAAGGGGGCGACCTGCCCGATCCGGCCCGCTTCGCCCGGCTGCTCACCGACCGCCTGCCCCGCACTCTGTGACCACGGGGCGGGCCCGGCGCAGCCGTAGCGCCCGGCCCGCCCCCACCTCGCCGCCCCCGCGCTCCCCATGAACCCGCCTGCTCCGGAACCCCCTGCGGGGCGCCGGAGCAGGCGGTTCGGGTTCGGGCCCTCCGTGCTTCACCGAGGACCCCCACGAGGGGCAGCCCGCCGGGTCCTTTCTGCTGGAGCTCCCGCTTCCCCGTCACCGGGAGGAGACTCCTCCGCTCAGTCCACCACCCGGGCGAACAGCAGTCCGTCCCAGCCCTTCGTACCGACCGTCTGCAGGGCCGTCGCGTCCAGTCGCGGCTCGTTGCCGATCAGGTCGAACATGTCGCGCGTGCCCGTGATCGCCGGGTCGTCCGGGTGCGCGGTGGCGACCCTGCCCTCCCGCACCACGTTGTCGACGATGATCACCGTGCCGGGGCGCGAGAGCTTCAGGGCCCATTCGACGTAGGCGCGGTTGTTGGCCTTGTCGGCGTCGATGAAGACCAGGTCGAAGGGGCCCGCGCCCTCCGCCTCCAACTGCGGCAGGCTGTCCAGGGCCGCGCCCGTCCGGACCTCGACGAGCTTGTCGAGGCCGGCGCGGGCGAGGTTGGCGCGGGCGACGTCGGCGTGGGTCGGGTCGTACTCCAGGGTGACCAGACGGCCGGTCGCGGGGAGGGCGCGGGCCAGCCAGATGGTGCTGTAGCCGCCGAGGGTCCCGATTTCCAGGATGTTGTGCGCCCCCTGCATCTCGGCGAGCAGGTGGAGCAGCTTGCCCTGGTGCGGGGCGACGGCGATCTCCGGCAGGCCCGCGTCCCTGGAGGCGTCGAGCACGGCGGTGAGCACCTCGTCCGCGGGGGCGATCGTGTCGGTGAAGTAGTCGTCCACTGCGGTCCACTGAGAGTTCGTCACGCGGACGAACGTACACCGGGCGCGGTCGTCCGGGGGCGGTGTGACCGTCGGAAGGTCGGTGGCGGCCCGCCGCGGGGTGCGGGGCGGCCGCCCCCGGTCGGCGGTCCGGGGAAGGGTCAGGTCGAGGCGCGGACCCGGAGTTCCTTCACCCCGTTCAGCCAGGCCGCCCTCAGCCGGCGCGGTTCTCCCACCAGGGTCAGGTCCGGCAGGGCGTCGGCGATCGCGTGGAAGATCAGCTCGATCTCCTTGATCGCGAGCGATTTGCCCAGGCAGAAGTGGGGTCCGCCACCGCCGAAGCCGAGGTGGGGGTTGGGGTCCCGGGTGATGTCGAAGCGTTCGGGGTCGGTGAAGACCTCGGGGTCGTTGTTGGCGGAGGAGTAGAAGAGGCCGACCCGGTCGCCCTTGCGGATCTTCTGCCCGCCGAGCTCGGTGTCCTGGGTCGCGGTCCGCTGGAAGGAGACGACGGGGGTCGCCCAGCGGACGATCTCTTCGGCGGCGGTCGCCGGGCGCTCCCGCTTGAAGAGTTCCCACTCCTCGGGGTGGGTGAGGAAGGCGTGCATGCCGTGGCTGATGGCGTTGCGGGTGGTCTCGTTGCCGGCGACGGCGAGGAGCAGCACGAAGAAGCCGAACTCGTCGGAGGAGAGGTTGCCCTGGCCTTCGGCGGCGACGAGTTGGCTGACGATGTCGGAGGCGGGGCACTCCTTGCGGGCGGCGGCCATGTTCATCGAGTAGCCGATGAGTTCCATGGCCGCTTCGGCGCCGATCTCTTCGGTGATGGCGTACTCGGGGTCGTCGTAGGCCACCATCTTGTTCGACCAGTCGAAGATCCGGGAGCGGTCCTCCTGGGGGACGCCGATGAGTTCGGCGATGGCCTGGAGCGGCAGCTCGACGGCGACCCGGGTGACGAAGTCGAAGGTGCCGTCGGCGTCCGTGCCGTGCTTCGCCCCGTCGACGATGGCGCGGGCGCGCTCGCGCAGGGCGGTCTCCAGGCTCCGGATCGCGCGGGGGGTGAAGCCGCGCTGGACGATCTGGCGGACCCGGGTGTGCTCGGGCGGGTCCATGTTGAGCATGATCAGTTTCTGGACCTCGATCTGGTCCCGGGTGATGTGCTCGTTGAAGCGGATGACCGCGGTGTTCTCGTGCGAGGAGAACAACTCGGGGTGAGTGGAGACGTACTTGACGTCTGCGTGGCGGGTGACGGCCCAGTACCCGCCGTCCTCGAAGCCGGTGACGCCGGCCGGTTGGGGGCACCACCACACGGGGGCGGTCTGCCGCAGCCGGGCGAACTCCGGGAAGGGGATGCGCTCGCGCAGCAGATCGGGGTCGGTGGCGTCGAACCCTTCGGGGAGATGACCGTCGGGGAGGCGACCCTCGGGGAGATGCGGGCAGGCCATCGGCAACACGCTCCATATCTGATGGCTCATCAGAAGTTGCCGGGAAAGTTAGTAACGAGTTCTACAAGTAGCAAGGGGCAGGGCGCGAACTGTTGCTTCCCGGACCCTTGCGTACCGGCGGTAGCAGTCATAAGACTGCATACAGAACTAGAACGCGTACTAGTTCCCCGTGACGCCGACCGACCGGAGTGCCGGGACGCCCTGATCGGTCGAGGAGAGGACGAGCCCATGGCCGCGGAACCCGTCATCGTCGAAGCCGTACGCACCCCCATCGGCAAGCGCGGAGGCGCACTCGCCAACCTCCATCCCGCCTACCTCCTGGGCGAGACCTATCGCGAACTCCTCGGGCGCACCGGCATCCACGCCGACTGCGTCGAGCAGATCATCGGCGGCACGGTCACCCATGCCGGTGAGCAGTCCATGAATCCGGCCCGCACCGCCTGGCTCGCCATGGGTCTGCCCTACGAGACGGCCGCCACCACCGTCGACTGCCAGTGCGGCTCCTCGCAGCAGGCGAGTCATCTGGTGGCCAACATGGTGGCGACGGGCGTCATCGACGTCGGCATCTCCTGCGGCGTCGAGGCCATGTCCCGCGTCCCGCTCGGCTCCGGTTCCAAGCACGGTCCCGGCAAGCCCTTCCCCGACGAGTGGAACGTCGACCTGCCCAACCAGTTCGAGGCCGCCGAGCGCATCGCCCGCCGCCGCGGGCTCAGCCGGGAGCGCGTGGACTCCCTCGGTCTGCTCTCCCAGGAACGGGCCGCGACCGCCTGGTCGGAGGAGCGCTTCAAGCGCGAGACCTTCGCCGTCCAGGTCCCCACCACGGAGGCCGAGCAACTCGCGGGGCAGGGCATGTGGCGGCTCGTCGACCGCGACGAGGGGCTGCGCGACACCACCATGGAGGGACTGGCCGGCCTCAAGCCCGTCCTGCCCACCGCCGTCCACACCGCGGGGAACTCCTCCCAGATCTCCGACGGCGCATCCGCGATCATGTGGGCCTCCAAGCGGATGGCCCGCGCCCTCAAGCTCAGGCCGCGCGCCCGGATCGTCGCCCAGGCGCTCGTCGGCGCCGACCCGCACTACCACCTCGACGGGCCGGTCGACGCGACCCGTGCGGTGCTCGGCAAGGCGGGGATGAGTGTGAAGGACATCGACCTCGTCGAGATCAACGAGGCCTTCGCCTCGGTGGTGTTGAGCTGGGCCCAGGTCTTCGACCAGGACCTCGAGAAGGTCAACGTCAACGGCGGGGCCATTGCCCTGGGTCACCCCGTCGGTGCCACCGGCGCCCGTCTCATCACCACCGCCCTGCACGAACTGGAGCGCACGGACAAGGAGTTCGCACTCATCACGATGTGTGCGGGTGGGGCGCTCGCGACCGGCACCATCATCCAGCGGCTCTGACCGCCCCTTCGACGAGGTCGGTGAGGTACGCGGCGGCCGACGGCGCCTCCTGGGCGAGCGCGGCGGCCTGGCCGGCCCAGAGGTTCACGTACTCGGGCCGGCCCTGCTCGGCCGCGGCCCGCCGCAGCGGGCCCATCAGGGCGTTCTGTACGGGGTACGGGGGGACGTGCTCCTCGTGGGCCGCCATGTCCCGGACGAAGTCGTTCGGGATGCCGCGTGCGGTGCGTCCCGAGAAGAGGCGGGTGAGCACCGTGGTGCGGGCCTCCGGGGTGCCCAGGACCCGCCGGTGCACCGCGCTCGCCCCCGACTCGCGGGCCGCCAGGAAGCCGGTGCCGATCTGCACGGCGTCCGCGCCGAGCGCGAGCGCGGCGGCGACCCCGCGCCCGTCGGCGATCCCGCCGGCCGCGACCACCGGCACCGACACCGCGTCCGCCACCTGCGGGACCAGGGAGAACGTGCCGACCAGGGACTCCCGCACCGGCCGCAGGAAGGCGCCCCGGTGGCCGCCCGCGTCGCTGCCGGAGGCGACGACCGCGTCCACCCCGGCTTCCTCCAGGGTCACTGCCTCCTCCACCGTCGTCGCCGTGCCGACCAGCACGATCCCGCGGCGGCGGGCCTCCGTGACCAGGCGAACCGGCGGCGGTCCCATGACCAGGCTGATCACCGGCGGGGCGGCTGCGACGAGCGCGTCCAGCTGTGCGTCGAAGTCGGGCCACGCGCGGACGTCGTCCGCGGTGGGCGGGCGCACTCCCAGGTCCTCGTAGGAGGGGCGGAGCCGTTCGACGTGTGCGGCGAGCGCGGCGGCCGGGAGCTCGTCCCGCTCGCCTTCCTGCGGCACCCACAGGTTCACCGCGAACGGGCGGTCGGTCGCGGCGCGCAGCCGGGCGACGAGCGCGGTGATCTCCTCGGGGGTGTGGATGTGCGCCCCGTACGAGCCCAGGCCACCGCCCTCGGAGACGGCCGCCGCCAGCTCGACGGAGGAGAGGCCGCCGCCGAAGGGCCCCTGGACGACGGGGAGCGGGGTGCCGACGAGCTCGCCGAAACGGCCGGGCGGGAGGGTGGTGGTGTCCGGGGTGGGCGCGGGGCGTGCTGAGCGGGACAAGGCTTCCTCCGGGATCGCGGCGGATCCGTCCGGTGGGGCCCGCCGATGACACGAACACTAGAGGAGACTAGACGACCGGTCTACTAAAATAAACGGGACGGAAACGCCGCAGGCCCCGCCCCTCCGTGAGGAGGGCGGGGCCTTGCGGGTGCGCGTGCGGCAGGGGGTGGCTCAGTACCAGCCGTTGGCCTGCCAGAACGCCCAGGCGGCGTTCGGGGAGCCGTAGCGCTCGTTCATGTACGTGAGGCCCCACTTGATCTGGGTGGCCGGGTTGGTCTTCCAGTCGGCGCCGGCCGAGGCCATCTTGGAGGCCGGCAGGGCCTGGACCAGGCCGTAGGCGCCGCTGGAGGAGTTGGTCGCGGTGTGGTTCCAGTGCGACTCGTGCTCGACGATCTTGCTGAACGAAGCGAACTGCGAAGCGGGGACGATCTGACGGGCGAGCTCCTGCGGGCTGGCGGCCGAAGCCGAGCCCGTCGTGCCCAGCACCGCACCCGACGCACCCAGCAGCACGGCTGCGGAAACGGCGATCTTCTTGTTGCGGGCGGAGACACGAGTGGTGAGCGAGCGGATCAAGACATCGACCTAACGTCGGGGGCAAGGGGCGTGCCGGGCGTTTTCGGCAAGCCGGAACCAGGGCCCGGGGGTCCGGGAACTGGCGGGAACCGGCTGTCCGAGGCGCTGCGCTGAGCGCCGGCTGCCTGGCGACGTCCACCAGAGAAGCAGGGGCGGAACGCGGATGCAATGACCCCCGGTACGAGGGAGGTTCGGACCCGGGCGACCCGAGGGGGTGGCGGGTGTGGGAGATTTCCGCAGGTCATGAACCAGTCTGTGGTGATTTGACCTACTGTGTCGGTCTACTATTCCGGCTCGTACGTGACGTGGGTCCTGTGGGGCGCCTCACCCGGAGACGGCCCTTCCGACCCCCCGAACGTGACCTGCGCCTCGAAGTTCGCCCGTCGCGTGGCCCTCCGGAGCGCCCGCAGGAGCGTGCCGCCGACGGTCACGGTCAGCACCACGGTGAGGACGGCCCGGCCGAGGTCCCAGCCGAGGGAAGTGGCGAGCACATACGCGGAGAAGCGGACCAGGTTCTCGTGGAGCGGGGCCCCCGGAACGAAGGAGATGCCGCTGCCCTGGCCCTGGAGCAGCACCCACCCCTGCAGGTTCATGACCGTGCCGTACGCGAAGGACGCCAGGAACCCGTACGCGGACAGCACCAGCAGCTCCCCCCGCCCCCGCAGCCGGTCCGCGCCCGGCAACAGCCCGGCGCCCATCGTGAACCACCCCATCGACAGCATCTGGAACGGCATCCACGGCCCCACGCCGCCGGTCAGCAGCGCCGACGCGAACATCGTCACGGAGCCCAGGACGAAGCCGAAGCCCGGCCCGAGCACCCGACCGCTCAGCACCATCAGGAAGAACATCGGCTCCAGGCCGGTCGTCCCCGCCCCCAGCGGACGGAGCGCCGCGCCCACGGCGGCGAGCACGCCCAACATCGCCACCGCCTTCGCGTCCATCCCGCAGTCCGCGATGGTCGCCACCACCACCGCGACCAGGAGCGGCAGCAGCGCGGCGAACAGCCACGGTGCGTCCCCGGCGTGCGAGGTCATGGCCGATTCGGCGTCCGCGAACAGCGGCCAGCTGAAGGCGGCGACCCCGACGAGGGAGACGAGGACGAGCGCGGCGACCGAACGGGGGCCGAGGCGGACGGGGCGGGCCGTGCGCGGCGTGCTCACAGGGCCGCCTCCACCTGCTCGACCGTGAGCCACGGCTGCGGCGCGAGGATCTTCGCCACCTGCGGTGAGAACGCCGGCGAGGACACCACCACCTCCGCCGTCGGGCCGTCCGCGACCACCTCGCCCTCCGCGAGGATCACCACCCGGTGCGCCAGCTCGGCCGCCAGCTCCACGTCGTGGGTGGCCAGCACGATGGCGTGCCCGTCCGTCGCGAGGCCCCGCAGCAGGGCGACCAGACGGGCCTTGGCCGCGTAGTCCAGGCCGCGGGTCGGCTCGTCCAGCAGGAGCAGCGGCGGGCGGCCGGTCAGGACCACGGCCAGGGCGAGGGCGAGCCGCTGCCCCTCGGACAGGTCGCGCGGATGGGTGTCGTCCGCCACCCCCGGCAGCAGCTCCTCCACCAGCGCCCGACAGGTCCCGGGCGGCATGCCGGCGTCCGCGTCGGCAGCCGTGCACTCGGCGGCCACCGTGTCCGCGTAGAGCAGGTCGCGCGGCTCCTGCGGCACCAGGCCGACCTGGCGGATCAGCTCGCCGGGGGCGGTGCGGTGCGGCGCCCGCCCGGCGACCAGGACCCGGCCGGCCGTCGGCTCGATCATGCCCACGAAGGTGGAGAGCAGCGTGGACTTCCCGGCGCCGTTCCGTCCCATGAGCGCCACGGTCTCACCCGGGGCGACCCGCAGGTCGACGCGGCGGAGGGCTTCCACGCGCCCACGACGCACGCCGAGGCTCTCGGCGTGCAGCAGCGGGGCGGTCGTGATCGCGGCTTCCGCGCGCCGCCGCAGGAACGGGAAGCCCCTTCCGGTCCGCCCCGGGCGTCCCCGCGCCGGGGCGGGGGCCGTCGCGGGGGCCGGGAAGGCGTCCCCGGTTCCGGCCCCGGCGTGCGGGGAGGACGGGCCCGTGGGGGTCCGGCCCTCCAGGCGTGCCTTCAGCGGGGCGGCTCTGCGCCGCGCGTCCCGGACCGTCAGGGGCAGCGGGCTCCAGCCCGCCAGGCGCCCCAGGGACACCACCGGCGGGTGTACCGGAGAGACGGACATGATCTCGGCCGGAGGACCCATCACGGCCTGCGGCAGGAGCAGGACCCGGTCCGCGTACTGGACGACGCGTTCCAGGCGGTGCTCCGCCAGCAGCACCGTCGTGCCGAGGTCCTGCACCAGGCGCTGGAGCACCGCGAGGACGTCCTCCGCCGCCGACGGGTCCAGCGCGGACGTCGGCTCGTCCAGGACGAGGACCTTCGGGTGCGGGGTGAGGACGGAGCCGATCGCGACCCGTTGGCGCTGGCCGCCGGAGAGCGTGGCGATCGGCCGGTCCCGGAGTTCGGCGAGGCCGAGCAGGTCGAGCGTCTCCTCGACCCGCCGCCGCATGACGCCGGGCGCGAGCCCCAGGGACTCCATCCCGTAGGCGAGCTCGTCTTCGACGGTGTCGGTGACGAAGTGCGCGGACGGGTCCTGACCCACCGTCCCCACCAGGTCCGCGAGCTCGCGCGGCGGGTGGGTCCGGGTGTCCCGGCCGTCGACCGTCACCCGTCCGGTGAGGGTGCCGCCCGTGAAGTGGGGAACGAGGCCCGAGACCGCGCCGAGGAGGGTCGACTTGCCGACGCCCGAGGGGCCCACGAGGAGCACGAGCTCCCCCTCGGGGACGGTGAGGTCCACGTTCCGCAGCGTCGGCTCGGTGTCCTCCCGGTACCTCACCGAGACGTTCTCGAAGCGGATCACGCGTTCTTCTCCTTCCGCGAGGGGGCGGGGGCCACGAACGCCGGGACCAGGCCCACCAGGACCGAGGCCGCGGGCCAGAGCGGAAGCTCCGGCGCCACCAGGGGGACGACGCCGGGGTGCAGCGCCTCCGGGGCGTAGGCGTTCGCCCAGATCATCAGGACGGCGACCACCGCCCCGGAGCCCGTGACCAGCCAGGACCGCACGCCCCAGCGGTCGGGCCGGTAGCGGGTGCGGACCGTCCGGCGACCGCCGAGCCGGAGCCCGGCCGTCGCGGCGACCAGCCCGGCGCCGAGCAGCGGAAGGCCGTAGCCGGCGCCTTCCGCGGCGAGCAACCCGTAGGAACCGGCACAGACACCGAGGAGACCGCCCAGGGTCAGGACGTTCGTGGTGCGCCGCACGGCGACCGGGACCCGGGCGGTCCGCCCGTACCCGCGTGCGTCCATCGACGCGGCGACCGCGATCGACCGCTCCAGCGCCCCCTCCAGGACCGGCAGGCCGATCTGGAGCACGGCCCGCACCCCGCCGGTGGGCCGGCCCCGCAGGCGGCGGGCGGTCCGCAGCCGCGCCACGTCGGCGACCATGTGGGGGGCGAAGGTCATCGCCACGACGACGGCGACCCCCGCCTCGTAGAGCGCCCCCGGCAGTGACTTCAGCAGCCGTGACGGGTTGGCGAGGGCGTTCGCCGCGCCCACGCAGATCAACAGGGTCGCCAGCTTCACGCCGTCGTACAGCGCGAACACCACCTGCTCGGCCGTCACCCGGCCCCCGATCCGCACCCCCTGTGCCCAGTCGGGCAGGGGTGCTTCGGGCAGCGTGACCAGGACGTGCACACCGGGCACGGGGGAGCCCAACAACAGCGAGAAGACCACCCGCAGGGCGACGACGAACAGCCCCAGCTTCACGAACGCGCCGTACGAGCGGGCCCAGGGCGCGTCGGTGCGACGGGCCGCCACGACGTAACCGGACACCCCGATGAGCAGGCCGAGCAGCAGCGGGTTCGTGGTCCGGGAGGCGGCAACGGCCAGGCCGAGCGCCCACAGCCACCAGGCGCCCGCGTGCAGGGCGTTGGCCCGGTTCGCCTCGGGGGCCGTGAAGGCGCTGGGGCCGCGGGCCGCACTCATCCGCGCCGACGGGCCTTCCAGACCGCCGCCCCGCCGAGGAGCAGCACGGCCGCCCCGCCGGCGAGCACGCCGAACGACGGGCCGCCGCCGGTCCCCTCGGAGGCGTTCGACGGGGCCGGTGCGCTGGGCGCGACCGGAGCCGTGGCGTCCTCCGCCACCTGCTCGCCGCAGCCCCGCGCCGGGTAGCCGGCGATTCCGCACAGCATGGCCGAGCCGTCGTACCGCAGCGGCTTCACCACCGCGGCCAGCGCCTCCGCGCCCGTCGCGTCCTCGCGGACCCGTGCACAGCCGACCCGGACCGGTTCCTCCGGCGGGCCTTCGCCGGACGGCGCGTCCTGCGGACCGCCGAAGTCGACGACGACCGCGATCCGCTTGCTGCCGTCCTCCGGCGCCGTGTCCCCGCAGATCGCCGTGAAGTCGGGGGCGGCGGAGGGCAGGGAGGTGTCCTCCGTGCCGTTGCTGACGGCGAAGCGGAAGCCGATGGCGTCGCCGTCGGCGGGCCGGGCGGTTGCCGGGCCCTGGGTGGCGTACGTCCAGGGCCTCCCGCCGTCGCTCTCCCAGAACGACCAGTAGCGGTAGCCGGCCGCCTGCGCCGGGGCCGCCGCGAACCCGGCGAGCACCAGCAGGGCCCCGCCGGTCGCCGCCGCCCTGCCACCCGCCCGGGACCGCCTTCGGGCCGGGGACGCCCCCGTCCGTGCGCTCACTTCTTGCGGCCGCTCACGAGGAAGCCGATGCCGACGCCGACGACCATGCCGATGCCGATGATCCACCAGACGTCGAAGCCCGATTCCTCCTCGTCACCGGCGGAGGCGGCGGAGGTGTCCGGGGCCTTGGGCGCGGGGCCGCTGGCGTTGAGCCGCTCGACCAGGTCCACCATGCCGAACTCGCGCGGGTCGGTGTCCGTCGCGCGGGCCGCCAGGACCAGCTGGGCGTACGCGGCGGGACCGCTCTCCTCGGCCCAGGCGGCGGAGTTCTTCTCCAGCCACTCCAGGGCCGGCCCGGCCGCCTGCGAAGCGCCGGCGGCGGCCAGCGCGATCACGGCGTCGGCGGTGTTGCCGATGTCGGGCTGCTCGGTGGTGTCGGTGGCGCCGGGCATCGGCGGCAGGGTGAGGTGGCCGGTCTTCGCGAGGGCCCGTGCGAGATAGGAGGCGCCGTTCAGGGCGGCCCGCTCGACGGACGGCTCCGACGGGTCGGTGCAGGTCGGCGGCTGCTCGGGGGAGGCCTTGGTGGCGACGACGCTCTTGCCGAGCCCGGCGAGGGTGGCCGCCGCGGTCGCATCGGCGTTGGCGAGGAGCGTGCCGGTCTTGTCCGGCTGGTACGCGAACGCCCCGGCGCCCTCCCCGGCCGAGCAGGGCAGGGCGAAGGTGAGGAGCGCGTCGTACGGGGTGCGGCCCTCGGCGGAGGTGAACGAGCCGGGCCGCACGCCGATCGCCGCGAGGGCGCCGATGACGACGGAGGTGGAGTTGGCGTCGCTGGCGCTGCCGGCGCCGTACCCCCAGCCGCCGTCCTCGTTCTGCACGGTCCGCAGCCAGGCGGAACCGGTCTTGACGGCCGTGTCGACCTTCTCCGGGGAGGCCGCCTTGCCGCGCACGGCGCGGAGCGCCTGGACGGCGACGGCGGTGGCGTTGGTGTCCCGCATCAGCTGGGCGTCACACGGCTGGGTGGCGTCCGCGCGGTACGAGGGGAAGGAGCCGTCGGCGCACTGCTGGCCGAGCAGCCAGTCCACGGACTGGTCCGCGGGCTGGTAGCCGGTGCTGCGCTGGGCGAGGAAGGCGAGCGACTGGCGCCAGACGCCGTCGTACGTCGGGTCCTTCGTGCCGTACAGGCCGGGCGGGACCGTGACGGCGGAGGAGGACGGCGACGGTGCGGCGGAGGCCGCGCCGGCTGCTGCGGTGCCGAGCACGATGGCGGCGGCGGCGAGCGCGGCGGCGCCGCGACGGACGGTGTTCATGGGTCCCTCTCCTGCGGCCGGGCTCCGGCACGCTTCGGGGGCACCAGGCTCCGGCTCCGTGTTCCTCGACGGTGCCGGCGGTCACGTCCCGGGCGGGGCGTTCCGACTCGCCGCTCCGGCGGAGCGGCTCACGGATGGGGGTCCCCCGCTCCAGCGAAGCCGGGGGCTCGGGGACGGGGCCAGCACCGGCTCTCCACCGGATTCCCCCGTACGGGCATGATGACGACGCGCCCACTGTACCGGCCCGTACGGCCACCGCCCCGGTGGGTGCGGGCCGCCTCACACCGCGACGTACCTGACCGGGTCGGTGCCCGCCACCGGTTCCGCACGGCCGCGTTTCACCAGGTGGCGGACGTGCGCCTCGGCCTCGCTGACGGCGATGGTGCGCGAGCCGTAGGGGATCCGGTCCCAGGGACGGTTCCACTCCATGCGCTCGGCGAGCTGCCAGGGGGTGAGCGGGGTGCCCAGGAGGCCGAGGAGGCCGGCGAGGCGCTCTTCGTGGTGGTCGAGGAGCTCGCGGACCCGGCCGGAAGCGTCGGTGAAGGCGTGTTGATGGGCGGGGAGGACCTCGGCGACGCCGAGGCGGGCGATCCGTTCGAGGGAGTCCAGGTAGTCGCCGAGCGGGTCCCCTCCGCTCGAACGGAGCGGGAGGCCCGCGGGGCGGGGTCCCTCCTGCGCGGACCGGTGCGAGGAGGGGGAGTGGTCTTCGGGGTCTTCGTACAGCCCGATGTGCGGGGAGATCCCGGGCAGCAGGTGGTCGCCGGAGAAGAGCCGGCCGTGGCCGGGCAGCCGGGAGGGGTGCTCTTCCTCCAGGTGGAGGCAGACGTGCCCGGGGGTGTGGCCGGGGGTCCAGACGGCCCGCAGCCGCCGTCCGGCGAGGTCGAGGAGTTCGCCGGGGACGATTTCGCGGTCGGGCAGGGCGGAGCGGAGGCCGGGCATGGTCCGCATCCGGCCCGATGCGCGGGCGGCCCGCAGCGGGGCGATGTGGTCCTCGGGGGCGCCGACGACGGCGAGCTTGCGGGCGAGGTAGTCGAACCAGGTGCCCGGGTCGACTTCGCGGGTGCGGCGCACGACGGCGGCATCGGCGGCGTGCATCGCGATCCAGGCCCCGGACTCCTCGCGGACCCGACCGGAGAGGCCGTGGTGATCGGGGTGGTGGTGGGTGATGAGCACCCCGTGGACCTCCTGGACGGACAGTCCCAACGCGTCGAGTCCACTGGTGAGTTCGGACCAGGAATCCGGATCGTCCCAACCGGTGTCGATCAGTACCGGTCCCCGGTCGGTGTCGAGGACGTGGACCAGGGTGTGACCGAGGGGGTTGTCCGGGATGGGCACCCGCAGCGACCAGACGCCACCGCCGTGCTCGGTCACCTGGGTCACCTGCGTCATGGGCGGGTCCTCGTCTCTTCGCTGCGGAGCCTGCTCGACCGTTGCCCATGGTAACTAGAACTGGTATCAGTTCTGAAGCATCGTCAGGAAGTTGCACCGTCAGGACGCCCAGGCAATCCCACCCCTCGGGAGGCAGCGGTCATGACCGAGCTTGTGGAGCACGGAAAGCTGTTCATCGGCGGGGAGTTGGCCGATCCGCTCGGCGACGGGGTCATCGAGGTGATCTCGCCCCACACCGAGCAGGTCATCGGCCGCGTTCCGCACGCCTCGCGGGCCGATGTCGACCGGGCCGTCGCCGTCGCCCGTCGGGCCTTCGACGACGGGCCGTGGCCCCGGGCGACGCTCGCGGAACGGATCGCCGTCGTCACCCGCATCAAGGACGCGATCGCCGTGCGGCACGAGGAGATCGCCCGCTCCATCAGCGCGCAGAACGGCTCCCCGTATTCCTGGTCCGTCCTCGCCCAGGCGCTCGGCGCCATGATGGTCTGGGACGCGGCGATCACCGTCGCCCGGGACTTCGACTACGAGGAACGGCGCGCCGGCGTCCTCGGGCCGCTGCTCGTGCGGCGCGAACCGGTGGGCGTGGTCGCGGCCGTCGTCCCGTGGAACGTGCCCCAGTTCACCGCCGCCGCCAAACTGGGTCCCGCACTGCTCGCCGGCTGCACGGTGGTCCTCAAACCCTCGCCGGAGTCGCCCCTCGACTCCTATCTCCTCGGCGAGATCGCCGCCGAGGCCGGGCTGCCCGAGGGGGTGCTGAGCATCCTGCCCGCCGACCGCGAGGTCAGCGAGTACCTGGTCGGCCACCCCGGCGTCGACAAGGTCTCCTTCACCGGTTCGGTCGCCGCCGGCAAGCGGGTGATGGAAGTGGCCTCCCGCAACCTGACCCGCGTCACCCTCGAACTGGGCGGGAAGTCGGCCGCCGTGGTCCTGCCGGACGCCGACGTGGCGACCGCGGTCGCCGGGATCGCCCCGGCGGCCTGGATGAACAACGGCCAGGCGTGCGTGGCGCAGACCAGGGTCCTCGCCCCCCGCTCGCGGTACGAGGAGGTCGCCGAGGCGCTCGCGGCGGCGGCCGGCGCGCTCGTCGTCGGCGACCCGCTCGACCCGGCGACCCAGGTCGGCCCGCTCGTCGCCCGGCGCCAACAGCAGCGCTCCCTCGACTACATCGGCATCGGACAACAGGAGGGCGCCAAGGTCCTCTCGGGCGGCGGTCGCCCCGCCGGGCTCGACCGCGGCTGGTACGTGGAACCGACCCTCTTCGGCGACGTCGACAACTCCATGCGGATCGCCCGCGAGGAGATCTTCGGCCCGGTCATCTGCCTCCTTCCG
Organism: Streptomyces sp. NPDC058877; assembly: GCF_042742855.1. Taxonomy (NCBI): domain Bacteria; kingdom Bacillati; phylum Actinomycetota; class Actinomycetes; order Kitasatosporales; family Streptomycetaceae; genus Streptomyces; species Streptomyces sp. NPDC058877. The sequence continues at coordinate 29,553 of NZ_JBHYMF010000037.1, forward strand.
TACGGCGAAGAGGCCGAGGCGCTGCGGATCGCGAACGACTCCGACTTCGGGCTCAGCGGCAGCGTGTGGACCGGGGACGTGGAGCACGGCGTCGACTTCGCCCGTCGGGTCCGCACGGGCACCTTCAACGTCAACACCTTCAGCCTCGACATGCTCGGCCCCTTCGGCGGCTACAAGAACTCGGGTCTGGGGCGGGAGTTCGGGCCCGAGGGCTTCGGCGAGTACCTGGAGCACAAGATGATCCACCTGCCGGCCGGATACGGGGAGGCGTGATGGGGGACCGCTGGCACGTCGAGGTCGACCGGAGCGTCTGCATCGGCTCCGGCATGTGCGTCCACCACGCGCCGGAAGGCTTCCGGCTCGACCCGGCCCGACAGTCCCACCCGCGTGCGGTGGAGACCGATGCGGGCGAGCGGCTCCTCGCGGCGGCCGAGGGCTGCCCGGTGGAGGCCATCCTGATCACCCTGGCGGACGGCGGCGATCCGGTGTTCCCCGTGGAGCCCTGAGGCGCGCTGCCCGGCGGGGCGGGGCCGGCGGGTGCTTTCGCCCGCTGGCGCGGTGGCGGCCGGGGCGCAGTCGGTCGGGCGCAGCCGGTCGGGAGGCCTCGGCGCGGGGCGGCCCGACCGCGCCGTCAGGCCGTCGGCTCCGGCGCCGTCAGGTCGATCAGTCGGCAGACCGTCTCGATGTCGATCTTCACCTGGGCGATCGAGGCGCGCCCGGACAGCCAGGTGATCAGTGCCGAGTGCCAGGTGTGCTCGATCACCCGGACGGCCGAGAGCTGGCTCGGCGTCGGGTGCTCGGTCCCCATCGCGTCGAGGATGATCGCGGTCGTCAGCCGGGAGACCGTGTCGACCTCGGGGCTCACGCTGCGGTCGGCGAAGGTCAGCGCCCGCACCATCGCGTCGGCCAGCTGTGGCTCCCGCTGCAGTGCCCGGAAGGCGCGCATCAGGGTCTCGGCGACCCGCTCGGCCGGGTCCGTGCCGGCGGGCGGTCGCTTCCGCAGCGTGCCGTGCAGGTGCTGGAGCTGGTCCTGCATGGTCGCGACCAGCAGGTGGATCTTGGACGGGAAGTAGCGGTAGAGCGTGCCCAGGGCCACTCCGGCGGCCTCGGCCACCTCCCTCATCTGCACGGCGTCGAAGCCGCCGCGTGCCGCGAGGCGGGCGCTGGCGTCCAGGATGCGGCGGCGGCGCGCCTCCTGGCGTTCCGTGAGGGGCGGCGCCGCGGGTCTGTGGTCCGACCTGTTGTCTGCGGTCATGGGGTCCCGTTCCGTGCGGTGGGGAGCGACAGTATGGCGGTGCGGCCGTCGTGGCGCGAATCACCTGCTCCGGCTCTCAACGCGGAGCTACCTGCCGGTAGATTCTGTCCTCCTCGAAGGATCAAGAAGACGGGCAAGAAGATCCAGAACGATCAAGTCTGTAACTTGTTCTAGATTAGCGCGAGCGGTTACGCTCCCGCGAAACGCACGCTCGAAGGGGGTCGCGCATGACCGCTGAGGCCATAGAGGCAAGCCCCCGACAGGGCGCCGCCGCGGCCGGTGACTGTCCGTTGCGGATCGCTCTCCTCACGTACAAGGGAAACCCCTTCTGCGGTGGGCAGGGGGTCTACGTCCGGCACCTCTCCCGTGAACTCGCCCGACTCGGCCACACCGTCGAGGTCATCGGCTCCCAGCCGTACCCCGTGCTCGACGAGGGCGACGACCTCGCCGGGCTCAGCCTCACCGAGATCGCCAGCCTCGACCTCTACCGCTCGCCGGATCCCTTCCGGACCCCGAAGCGCGAGGAGTACCGGGACTGGATCGACGCCCTCGAAGTCGCCACCATGTGGACCGGCGGCTTCCCCGAGCCGCTCACCTTCTCACTGCGGGCCCGGCGCATGCTCGCCGCCCGCCGCGGCGACTTCGACGTCGTCCACGACAACCAGACCCTCGGCTACGGACTCCTCGGCGGCCCCCGGGCCATCGGAGCCCCCCTCGTCACCACGATTCACCACCCCATCACCGTCGACCGGCAGCTCGAACTCGACGCCGCCGCCGACTGGAAGCGCCGCGCCTCCGTCCGCCGCTGGTACGCCTTCACCGGCATGCAGAAGCGGGTCGCCCGCCGACTGCCGTCCGTGCTCACCGTCTCCGGCACCTCCCGCCAGGAGATCGTCGACCACCTCGGCGTCCGGGAGGACCGCATCCGGGTCGTCCACATCGGTGCGGACACCGACCTCTGGTCCCCGGACCCGTCCGTCGCCGAGGTCCCCGGCCGGATCGTCACCACCTCCAGCGCCGACGTACCCCTGAAGGGCCTCGTCCACCTGATCGAGGCGCTCGCCAAGCTCCGCACCGAGAACCCCGACGCCCACCTCGTCGTCGTCGGCAAGCGGGCCGAGGACGGCCCGGTCGCCCAGGCCATGGAGCGGTACGGACTCGACGGCGCCGTCGAGTTCGTCAAGGGCATCAGCGACGCCGAGCTCGTCGACCTCGTGCGCTCGGCCCAGGTCTCCTGCGTGCCCTCGCTGTACGAAGGGTTCTCCCTGCCCGCCGCCGAGGCCATGGCCACCGGCACGGCGCTCGTCGCCACCACCGGCGGCGCGATCCCCGAGGTCGCCGGGGCCGACGGCGAGACCTGTCTGGCGGTCCCGCCGGGCGACGCGGGCGCACTGGCCGCCGCGCTGGGGCGGGTGCTGGGCGATTCCGCGCTGCGGGCCCGGCTCGGTGCCGCGGGCCGTGCCCGGGTCCTGGACCGGTTCACCTGGGCCCGTGCCGCACAGGGCACGGCCGAGCTGTACCGCGAGGCGGTGGCCGCGCAGGGTGCCCGGGGGCGCGGAGGCGCACGGTGACGGCTCGCCCCGTTCACCGGCCGCGGGCCGGCGGACGGGTCGTGCCCCCCGTTCCCCTTCGCCGGGGCCCGTCCCGGGAGCACTCCCCACGAAACGCCTGCCCCCCACCCTCCGTCACCAGCGAAAGCAGGACCTCGTGCTGACCGTCGACTTCACCCGCTTCCCGCTCGCCCCCGGCGATCGAGTGCTCGATCTGGGCTGCGGTGCGGGCCGGCACGCCTTCGAGTGCTACCGGCGCGGCGCCCAGGTCGTGGCCCTCGACCAGAACGCCGAGGAGATCCGGGAGGTCGCCAAGTGGTTCGCGGCCATGAAGGAGGCCGGGGAGGCCCCCGCCGGCGCGACCGCCACGGCGATGGAGGGCGACGCCCTCAACCTGCCCTTCCCCGACGAGTCCTTCGACGTCGTCATCATCTCCGAGGTGATGGAGCACATCCCCGACGACAAGGGCGTGCTCGCCGAGATGGTCCGCGTCCTCAAGCCGGGCGGCCGCATCGCCGTCACCGTGCCCCGCTACGGGCCCGAGAAGGTCTGCTGGGCGCTCTCCGACGCGTACCACGAGGTCGAGGGCGGCCACATCCGCATCTACAAGGCCGACGAGCTCCTCGCCAAGATCCGGCAGGCCGGCCTCAAGCCGTACGGCACCCACCACGCACACGCCCTGCACGCGCCGTACTGGTGGCTGAAGTGCGCCTTCGGCGTCGACAACGACAAGGCGCTGCCGGTCCGCGCCTACCACAAGCTCCTGGTCTGGGACATCATGAAGAAGCCCGCCCTCACCCGGGTCGCCGAGCAGCTGCTCAACCCGGTCGTCGGCAAGAGCTTCGTGGCGTACGCGACCAAGCCCCACTCCCCCTCGCTCCGCGGGGGACACCTCCACCCGAAGGCTGACGCCCGGTGACCTCTCCCGAACGGATCGCCGAGCACCTCGTCCTGCCCGGGGTGCTCACCGCGGAGCAGGCGGCCGAGACCGTGGCCGGGATACTCGCCGTGCAGCGCGAGGACGGCGCCATACCCTGGTTCCGCGGTCACCACCTGGACCCCTGGGACCACACCGAGGCCGCCATGGCCCTGGACGTGGCCGGCGAGCACGCCGCCGCCGCCCGCGCCTACGCCTGGCTCGCCCGGCACCAGAACGCCGACGGCTCCTGGTACGCGGCCTACCACGACGGAGACCACCAGCAGGTCACCGACCGGACCCGCGAGTCCAACTTCGTCGCGTACGTCGCGGTCGGCGTCTGGCACCACTACCTCTCCACCGGCGACGACGGCTTCCTCGACCGCATGTGGCCCGTCGTCTACGCGGCCGTCGAGTTCGTCCTCGGGCTCCAGCAGCCCGGCGGCCAGATCGGGTGGAAGCGCGAACCCGGCGACGCACCGGTGAACGACGCCCTGTTGACCGGGAGCTCGTCGATCCACCACGCGCTGCGCTGCGCCCTCGCCATCGCCGAGGTCCGCGAAGAGGCCCAGCCCGACTGGGAGCTGGCCGCCGGCGCCCTCGGCCACGCGATCCGCCGGCACCCCGAACGCTTCCTCGACAAGTCCCGCTACTCGATGGACTGGTACTACCCGGTCCTCGGCGGCGCGGTCACCGGAGCCGATGCGGCGGCCCGCTTCGAGGCCGAGTGGGACCGGTTCGTCGTCCCCGGCCTCGGAGTGCGCTGCGTCGTCCCGAACCCGTGGGTCACCGGCGGGGAGAGCTGCGAACTCGCCCTCGCCCTGTGGGCGACGGGGGAGTCGGACCGGGCCCTCACGATCCTCCAGGACATCCAGCACCTGCGCGCCGAGAACGGCATGTACTGGACGGGGTACGTCTTCGAGGGCGAGACCGAGGACGACCGGGCCGTGTGGCCCGAGGAGCAGACCAGTTGGACGGCCGGTTCCCTCCTGCTCGCGGTCGCGGCCCTCGGGGGCGAGGAGGCCACCGTCGCCGTCTTCGGCGGCGCCCGCCTCCCCTCGGGCCTCGACCCCGACTGTTGCGACTAGGCCGGGTTTCGAAAGCCTCTTCCGGGTGCGCGCCCGACCCGCGCTCCCGGAGCTACCCGTCCGGCGCCGCCCCGGTGGCGGACGGGTCGGGCCCGGGCGAGGCTGGCGCCATCGTCGTCAGGGAGGTGCCGCCTTGCCCAGAAGCGTTCCGCGCGGAGTCGTGGCGCTGTTGCTGTCCTGTGCCCTGCTCCTGACCACCGCCGCCTGCGGCGACGGTGACGCGCAGGGCACGGCTGCGACCCCGACGGCCTCCGCCGGCTTCGAGCGGCAGAAACTGGCGAAGGCGCGGTTCGTGGCCAATGCGGGCCTCGCCGCGGGTGCGGCCTACCAGTGGATCGTGAAGCCGTACCGCGCGGGCACGTTCCAGAAGGGGGCGGACGGTCGCACCTTCGCGCTGGTGAAGGCGGGGCTCGCGGGTGCCTTCACGTACAACCGGCTCAAGGCGGCGGTGGACAACGCCAAGGGCGATCCGCTCCTCTCCCGGGTGGTGGCACCGCTCTCCGCCGGCATCGAGTCCCTCAAGGACCTGGGCACGAAGCTCCGCAAGGGCGAGGTCGGCGATGCGGACGTCGGTGCCTTCGAGGACGTCATCAACAGCGTCAAGGACGCGGGCAGGAGTGCCGGCGCAGAAGTGGTCGACAAGGTGCCCAGCACTACACAACTCGGCGGCTGAAGCTATGTGTTGAGTTCCGCGAGGGTGCGGAGGGTGTCGAGGTCCGGTGCGGTGACGAGCAGGTCCGTCACCGGTCCCCGCCGCCACGCGTCGAGGCGGGCGGCGATCCGCTTCCGCGGGCCGACGAGCGCGATCTCGTCCGCGAAGGCGTCCGGGACGGCGAGCACGGCCTCCTCGCGGCGGCCGGCCGCGAAGAGTTCTTGGATGCGACGGGCCTCCTCCCCGTACCCCATCCGCCCCATCAGGTCGGCGTGGAAGTTGCGGGCCGCGTGCCCCATGCCGCCGATGTAGAACCCCAGCATCGCCTTGACCGGAAGGAGCCCGGCCGCCACGTCCCCGCAGAGCCGGGCCCGGACCATCGGGGCGACGACGAAGCCCTCGGGGAACCGGGCCGGCAGCTCGTACACCGAGGCCCAGCGCTCCGGAGCCCAGTAGAGCGGCAGCCAGCCGTCGGCCACGGTCAGGGTCTGTGCGACGTTCTTGGGCCCCTCGGCCCCGAGCAGGACGGGGACGTCGGCCCGCAGGGGGTGGGTGATCGGCTTCAGGGGCTTGCCGAGGCCGGTGCCGTCCGGGCCGTCGTACGGGTGGGAGTGGTGGCGCCCGTGCAGGCTGACCGGGGCCTCGCGGCGGAGGACCTGGCGGACCACGTCCACGTACTCGCGGGTCGCCGTCAGGGGGGAGCGGGGGAAGGGGCGCCCGTACCAGCCCTCGACGACCTGCGGACCGGACAGGCCCAGCCCCAGCAGCACGCGGCCGCCGGAGAGGTGGTCGAGGGTGAGCGCGTGCATGGCGGTGGTGGTGGGTGGGCGGGCTGCCATCTGCGCGACGGCGGTCCCCAGTTTGATCCGGGTGGTGTGCGCGGCGATCCAGGTCAGCGTGGTGAAGGCGTCGGAGCCCCAGGCTTCGGCCGTCCACACGGAGTGGTAGCCGAGCCGCTCGGCCTCACGGGCGAGGTCGAGGTGGGCGGGTGAGGGGCCGCGGCCCCAGTAGCCGAGGGCGAGTCCGAGCCGCATGCCCCACGTCCCTTCTGACGGACCGTCAGTCACATGGCGGGGACTGTACGGCAACGGCCCCCCGCCCGGAAGGGATTCCGGGCGGGGGGCCGTGCGGGCGGGGGCGCGGAGGCGCCTGGAGGTGCGTTCCGGGGGAGCTCGGTCCGACCGGAGGGATCGCGGGGCGACCCTCAGCCGCGCTGGATGCCGCTCGTGTCCTGCAGGACGCCACGGCGGCCGTCCTGGGTCTGGGCCACCAGGGCGGAGCCGCGCTGGTCGACCGCCAAGTACCAGGTGCCTGGGGCGAGTTCGGCGATCTGAGCCTGAGAGCCGTCCTCTGCGTACAGCGGGCGCGCGACCGGTACCGCGAACCAGAACGGCGCGAAGTCGGAGGCCGGCTGCGGGGCCGGGGCGGCTGCCTGCGGCTCGGGCTGCTGCGCCGCCTGCGGCTGCGGGGTGGCGGCCTGCCCGCCGAACGGCTGGCCCGCGCCCTGCGAGGGGCTCTGCGGGCCGCCGTACTGAGGCTGCTGCGCGCCCGGGTAGCCGTAGCCGCCGGGAACGCCCGGCTGACCCGGCTGGCCGGACTGCATGCCGTACGGCTGCGGGGCCTGCGGCTTGGGGGCGCCGATGAGCGGGACCTTGAGGGCGGGGACCAGCGGGCCCGCGACGGCCGCACCGGCGGCGATCAGTGCGGCGATCAGGCCGAGGATCAGGCCGGCGCCGGCGTTGTCCGCCTCGAAGATCCACATGAGCAGGGTCCAGGCGGAGGCGATGGTGAACGAGGTGCCCACCTGGCCCAGCTCGAGGCCGGCCACCTTGCGCTGCTCCGGCAGGGCGTGGGAGGCGACGATCAGTGCGGCACCGACGATGCCGAGGAAGAAGGAGCCCCAGCCGAGGTACGCGAACTCCCAGGAGCTCGGGGTGTCGATCTTGCTGCAGATGTCGGCCGTGGCGCTGCAGCCGGCGATGTCGAGGAACGAGGCGATGAACAGCACCACCGCTGCACCGATCAGCACGCCATCGCCTCGGGTGAGGGAGCGGATATTCACGTAAGAGTCCTTCGTAGGGTCGTCGGTCGTCGCGTCGGAGTGCGCTCGGTTCGCGGCACGGGGGCGGCCCCATGGTACGGAGCGAATCTGTCGCCCGCCGGTCCTACCCCTTCAGGTAGGCGGCGATGCCGTCGGCCAGCCCTTGGGCGGCCTTCTGTCGCCATGTCGGTGAAGAGAGGAGCTGTGCGTCCTTCGGGTCGCGCATGTTGCCGCACTCCAGGAAGACCTTCGGGACGGTCGAGAGGTTGAGTCCGCCGAGATCGTCGCGGACGTCCAACCCCGTACCGGAACCGATGTAGTTGGCGGGCGAGGTGTCCGTGGCGAGGGCGAAGCGGCTGACGATCTGCTCGCCGAGCGCGCGTGAGGGGGCGACGATCTCCTCCGTGTCGGCGGAGCCGCCTCGCACCCGTGCGGGCAGGATCACATGGAATCCGCGGTTCCCGACGGCCGATCCGTCCGCGTGGACGGAGACGACGGCGTCGGCGCGGGCCGCATTGCCGATCCTGGCCCGTTCGTCGATGCAGGGGCCCCACGGGCGGTCGCCGTCGTGGGTGAGCACCACCTCGGCGCCGCGTGCGGCGAGGAGGTCCCGCAGGCGGTGGGAGACGTCGAGGGTGAAGGAGGCTTCGGTGTAGCCCGTTCCGGTGGAGGTGCCGGTGGTGTCGCACTCCTTGCGGTTCGTGCCGATGTCGACCTTCTGGTTGATTTCCTTGGTGTGCTGGAAATTGCCGGAATTGTGACCGGGGTCGATGACGACGGTCCGTCCGGCCAGGGGACGGCTCGACGGGGTGTCGGTGGTGGCGCCGGCGGGGAGGGGCGGCCGGGACTGCGTCCCGCTCTCGGTCCGGGGCGCCGGATCCGCGCCCGATGACTGGAGGGAGGTCTCGGACTTCCCGTCCGGGGGTGCGGAGGCCCGGGAGGTCGCGCAGCCGGCGAGTGCGGCGCAGCAGCCCGTGGCGGCGAGCGCGAGGGCGAGGGCGCGGCGGGAGGTGTTCCCGTGGTGGTACGGCACCCCGCGACTTTAGGCCCTGTACGGGGCGAAACGTCGCAGGGGTGCGTCGCAGGTCCGTCACCGTTCTGGAACGGCGACCCGCACCGCGGGCGTCAGCGGCGGCGCAGGACCCGCAAGGAGTCGGTGATCGAGACCTCCTCGAAGTCGCCCGACTCCAGGGCGCGGAGGTAGATCCGGTAGGGGGCCTGACCGCCGTCCTCCGGGTCGGGGAAGACGTCGTGGATGACGAGCAGTCCCCCGGGGGCGACCTTCGGTGTCCAGCCCTCGTAGTCACTGGTGGCGTGCTCGTCGGTGTGCCCGCCGTCGACGAACACCAGACCCAGCTGCCCGCCCCAGGTCTTCGCGACCAGCGGCGAGCGGCCCACGATCGCGATGACGTGCTCCTCCAGGCCCGCACCGTGAAGCGTCCGGCGGAAGGTGGGCAGGGTGTCCATGAGCCCCACCTCGGGATCCACCACGGTCGGGTCGTGGTACTCCCAGCCCGGCTGCTGTTCTTCGCTGCCCCGGTGGTGGTCCACGGTCACCGCGACCGTCCCCGCCCGTCGGGCGGCGTCGGCCAGCAGGATCGTGGACCGTCCGCAGTAGGTGCCGACCTCCAGGAGGGGCAGGCCCAGCCGGGCGGCCTCGGTGGCCGCGTCGTACAGCGCGAGCCCCTCCACGACGGGCATGAAGCCCTTGGCCGCCTCGAAGGCGGCAAGGACCTCGGGAGTGGGTTCGGCGGGCATGGCGGTTCCTCCTACTGGCGGGTACGCGGGTACGGGCGCCCATCGTGCCCTACCCCCCGCACCGGAACCACACCGTCCTCCCTCCGGGGCGCTCCCGCGGGGCTATGCGCCCGAAAGCACCGCGCGCAGTCGCTGTACGCTCGCCTGCCACTCGCCCACCGCATGGGTCTCGCCCCACAGCTCCAGCAGCTCCGAGGGTTCGGTGAGGATCCGGTCGAGGGCCTCCACCGCCACCGGGCGCAGTTCCACGGGGAGGGCGGGCAGCGGCTCCTTCGGCCCGTACGCGCTCGTCACCGGGTCTCCGTCCGGGCACTGCGCCGCGACGAGGGCAGCCGCGGCGACCGCTTTCACGGCCTCGTCCGAGTCGAGGTACTCCTCGCCGACCCCGGTGACCGTCAGGAAGGACGCGAGCAGGACGTCGGCGCGCTTCTCGGTCGGCGTCCCGTCCAGTGCGGCCGAGAAGTCGGCGGCGGTGTCGTTGTCGAAGTGTCCGATGTCCCACGTGCCCATGAGGTACTCGCTCTCCCCGTGCGTCGGTCGTGCGGGGGCTCCGTGCGCCGGTGCAGGGCGCCCCCTCGTACCGACAGCCTGACAGCAGCCTCTGACAACGCCCCGGCCCGGAGGGGAGCGGCGCTGCTCCGGTCGCTGCCCCCGCCGGCCGTCCCGGCGGCTGGGAGAGGAGTCGGCGGGCGACGAGGGCCCGGCGGAGCGGCGGACGGGCGTGGCGTTCCCGGGCGGCTCGGGTGCTGCCGAGGATCTGGACGCAGCCCTCGGCGCAGCCGGTCGGAGGAGGTTCCGCCTCCCGTCTTCGGCTTCCGGCCCCAGGGGCGAGCCCTCTTTCCGCCTCCGGGGGAACCTTCTGCGCCGCTCAGGCTTTCCCGAGGTTTCTGACCTTCCGTCAGAATGGAACGTGTTCTAGTCTGCGGGTCATGGGCATCGCCATCACGCACGAACAGCGGGAGCTGGCCCGATCCGTTCGAGGCTGGCTCGGCCGCGCCGTACCCCCCGAGGAAGTCCGCAAGCACCTGGACGTCCCCGACACCGCCACCGGTCGCCCCGCCTACTGGGACGCAGCCGCCGAGCAGGGGCTCCTCGGGCTGCACCTGCCCGAGGAGCACGGTGGTGGTGGCGGCGACCTCGGAGACCTCGCCGTCGTGGTGGAAGAGGCGGCGCGGGCCCTGCTCCCAGGGCCTTACCTCCCCTCCGTGCTCGCCGCCGAGGTCCTCCACCGGGTCGGGCAGCACGAGTCGGCGTCCGCGCTCGCGTCGGGCGAGCGGATCGGAGCCGTCGCGCTCGGCGGCACCGGCGACCTCACCGCCGTCCGCACCGCGGGCGGGTACCTGCTCGACGGCGCCGCGCCCCCCGTCCTCGGCGGAGCCCAGGCCGACCTGCTGCTCCTCCGCGCCGCCACCGCCGGCGGTTCCGTCTGGCTCGCCGTCGACGCCGAGACGCTCGCCGTCCGGCCCCACGAGAGCGTCGACCCGACCCGGCCCACCGCCGGGATCACCGCCCGCGCCGTCCACGTTCCGGCAGAACGCGAACTGACCGCCGCCGGCGCCTCCTCCACCGCCATGATCCGGGACCTGGCCGCCGTCCTCTTCGCCGCCGACGCCTGTGGCACGGCGGCCCGCGCCGTCGAGACCGCCGCCGAACACGCCCGCACCCGGGAGCAGTTCGGTCGCCCCATCGGCCGCTTCCAAGGCGTCAAGCACCTCTGCGCCGACATGCTCGTACGGCTCGAACAGTCCCGCGCCCTCACCTGGGACGCCGTCCGCGCCAGCCACGACGAGGCCCGCTCCCTCACCGCCGCGCTCGCCGCCGCCACCGCCCTCGACAGCGCCTACGGCTGTGCCAAGGACTGCATCCAGATCCTCGGCGGCACCGGATTCACCTGGGAACACCACGCCCATCTGCTGCTCCGCCGGGCCCTCGTCGCCCGCCAACTCCTCGGCACCGGCGATCATTACCGGCTCGCCGCCCTCCGGTACGCCGCCGACGGCGTCCGGCGCGGCCTCCGGATGGACCTGCCCCCCGAGGCCACTGCGTACCGGAGGGCGGCCCGCGCGGCCGTCGCCCCCGCCGTCGGACTCGACCCGGCCGCCGCCCGGCGCGCCCTCGCCCCCACCGGCTACGCGGCCCCACACCTCCCGGAGCCGTACGGGCTCGGCGCGGGCCCGCTCCAACAGCTCGCCGTCCAGAGAGAGCTGGACGAGGCCGGGATCACCGTCGCCGGACTCGGCATCGCCACCTGGGTCGTCCCCTCGCTGCTCGCCCACGGCAGCCCCGAGCAACAGGCCGAGCACCTCGGCCCCACCCTGCGGGGCGAACGCCTCTGGTGTCAGCTCTTCTCCGAACCGGGCGCCGGCTCCGACCTCGCCTCCCTCCGCACCCGCGCCGAGCGCACGGAGGACGGACGCTGGCGGATCAACGGACAGAAGGTGTGGACGAGCGCCGCCCAATGGGCCCACCACGGCATCCTGCTCGCCCGCACCGACCCCGCCGCCCCCAAACACCGGGGGCTCACCTACTTCCTCGTCGACATGCGGAACACCCCCGGGATCGAGATCCGACCGCTCAAGGAGATCACCGGGGACTCCCTCTTCAACGAGGTCTGGTTCGACGATGCGATCCTGCCTGCCGACGCCGTCGTCGGCGAGGTCGACGACGGCTGGCGGGTCGCCCGCAACACCCTCGGCAACGAGCGCGTCCACATGGCCGACCAGGTCGCCTTCGACACCGGCCTCGAAGCGCTCATCGAGGCGTCCGGGCCGCAGGACGACTCCGTGCGCGCGCGGATCGGGGCGCTCCTCGCCGAGGCGCACGCGCTCGCGTGCATCGGCCTGCGCACCACCCTGCTCCAGGTGTCCGGGCTCGAACCCGGCGCAGGCGCCAGCGTCCGCAAACTCGTCCAGACGGTCCACCAGCAGAAGCTCGCCGAGCTCGGCCTCGAACTGCACGGCCCCGAAGGCGCCGTGCGCGAAGGACCCGCCGAGCGGGCCGTCCACGGACTCCTCATGTCCCGCTGCCTCACCATCGCGGGCGGCACCACGCAAGTCCAGCTCAACGTCGTGGCCGAGCGCCTGCTCGGCCTGCCGAAAGACTGAGACCGAGAGACCGAGGGATACTCGCGATGACCACCAAGGCGTACATCATCGGCGTCGGCATGACGGCGTTCGAGAAGCCCGAGACCCGGGACTGGCAGTACTGGGACATGGCCCGCGAGGCGGGCACGGCCGCACTCGCCGACGCGGGCGTCCCCTACGCGCGCGTGGAACAGGCCGCCGTCGGTTACTGCTTCCAGCCCTCCACCGCCGGCCAGCGCGCCGTCTACGAACTCGGCCTCACCGGCATCCCCGTCTACAACCTCAACAACAACTGCGCCACCGGCTCCACCGCCCTCATGACCGCCCGACAGTTCGTCGAGGGCGGCACCGCCGACTGCGTCCTCGCCCTCGGCTTCGAGAAGATGACGCGGGGCGCGCTCGGCGGCGGAGCCGGGGCCGGTGACTTCAGGACCTCCCCCGTCGCCCGCCACTACGGTGTCATGGCCGCCGCCCACGGCTTCGAGGCGTCCCCGCCCACCGCCCAGATCTTCGGCAACGCCGCCCGCGAACACATGGAGCGGTACGGGACGACCGAGGTCCAGCTCGCGGCCGTCGGCGCCAAGAACCACCAGCACTCGGCGAACAACCCCAACGCCCAGTTCCAGGACGTCCACACGGTCGACGAGGTCCTCGCCGCGAAGACCGTCCACCGGCCGCTCACCAAGCTCCAGTGCTCACCCACCTCCGACGGCGCGGCTGCCGCCGTCGTCGTCTCCGAACGCTTCGTCGACGAACACGGACTGCGGGGGAGGGCCGTGGAGATCGCCGGTCAGGCGATGACCACCGACACCGAGGAGTCCTTCGCCTCCGGTTCCTGCATCGACGCCGTCGGCCGTCCGATGTCCCGGGCCGCCGCCCGGCTGGCCTACGAACGCTCCGGCCTCGGCATCGAGGACGTCGACGTCATCGAACTCCACGACTGCTTCTCGATCAACGAGCTGCTCACCTACGAGGCGCTCGGCATGTGCGCGGAGGGTGCTTCCGGGAAGCTCGTCGAGTCGGGCGCCACCACCCATGGCGGGCGCTGGGTGGTGAACCCTTCCGGCGGCCTCATCTCCAAGGGCCATCCGCTCGGTGCGACCGGCCTCGCCCAGGCGGCCGAACTGGTCTGGCAACTGCGCGGAGAGGCGGGGGCCCGCCAGGTGGCCGGGGCCCGGGTGGGGCTGGCCCACAACATCGGCCTGGGCGGGGCGGCCGTGGTGACGCTGCTGCGGAAGTCCTAGAGCCACCCCTGTTGCCGCGCCGCCCGCACCGCCTCCATCCGGTTGCGGGTGCCGGTCTTGCCGATCGCGGAGGACAGGTAGTTGCGGACGGTGGACTCCGAGAGGTGCAGGGCGGCGGCGATGTCCGCGATCGTCGCGCCGTCCACCGAGGCCGCCAGGGCGTCCCGTTCCCGGCCCGTCAGCGGGTTCGGGCCGGCGCTGAGGGCAGCCGCGGCGAGGGCCGGGTCGATGACGGTCTCGCCCCGCAGCACCTGGCGGACCGCCTCGGCCAGTTCCTCCACGGGACCGTCCTTCACCAGGAAGCCCGCCGCGCCCGCCTCCATCGCCCGCCTCAGGTACCCCGGTCGGCCGAAGGTCGTGAGGATCAGCACCCGGCACTCCGGGACCTCGGTCCGCAGCTCCGCCGCCGCGTCCAGGCCCGAACGGCCGGGCAGTTCGATGTCGAGCAGCGCCACGTCCGGGCGGGCGACGAGCGCCGCGTCCACGATCCCGTCCCCCCGCCCGACCTGTGCCACGACCTCCATGTCGTGCTCCATGCCGAGCAGCAGGGCCAGCGCCCCGCGCATCATGCCCTGGTCCTCGGCGAGCAGCAGCCTGATCATTCCGTGGGCTCCCCCTGGTGCTGTACGGGGGTCTCCGCGGGGAGTTCCACGGTGACCCGGAATCCGCCCCGCGGGGCCGGTCCCGAGTCCAGGGTGCCCCCTGCGGCTGCGAGTCGCTCGCGCAGACCGTGCAGACCGCTCCCCGGCGGCCCCGTCGCGGGACCCCGACCGTCGTCGGTGACTGTGAGGCGGACCCGCTCGGCGGAGCCGGAGAGGTCGATCACGCAGCAGGACGCGCTGCTGTGTCGTACGGCGTTGGTCGTGGCTTCCCGCACCGCCCAGCTCAGCAGCGCCTCGGTCCCCGGCTCCAGTAGCGGGCCCGAGCGGCGCACCACCGGTTCGATGCCCGCGGAGGTCAGTGCGTCGCGGGCCCGGTCCAGCTCGGTGCCGAGGCTTCCCTCCCGGTAGCCGGTCACCGCCTCCCTGATCTCGACCAGTGCCTGTCGGCCCACCGACTCGATGTCCGAGACCTGTACCAGGGCCGCGTCCAGGTCGCGCGGGGCGAGCCGGCGGGCGGCCTCCGACTTCACCACGATCACCGACATCGTGTGGCCGAGGAGGTCGTGCAGGTCGCGCGAGAAGCGCAGCCGTTCCTTCTCGACCGCCGAGCGGGCCAGCTCCTCGCGCGTCTCCCGCAGCTTCCGGACCGTTTCGTCCAGGGAGATGATGGCCGACGTCACCATGACGGAGATGAGCGTGCCGTACACGACGCTGAAGGAGTCCCAGCCGTCGCGCCAGACGGTCACCACGCCCACGGCCACGACCAGGGGCGGGACGATGAACCGCAGCCGCTCCCGGCCCCGCACCGCCGCACCGACCGCGAGGCCGACGAGGGGGAAGAGGAGCAGCCATTCGCGGCCGTAGCCGATGGCGAGGGCGAAGGTCAGCCCCCCGAAGACGACCAGCAGCGTCCGGGTGGCGAGGGACTCGCGCCGCCGTTGGTCGAAGGCGCGGAGGATGATCGCGACGTAGAGGGCGTTGAAGGCGAGCAGACCGAGCCAGCCCAGCCAGGGGTGGGGGGCAGCGCCGCTGGTGAGGTGGGAGAGCGCACCGAGGCTCATGAGCACCCAGGGGATGAGGCTCAGACCGCTCGGCCCCCGTTGCCGCAGGTAGCGGATCCGCTCCCCGGCGCAGCGTCTCGCGTCTGCCACCGCTCCTCCCCGGACGACCTGCATCCCGTGCCCCCGTTCCTGCCTGCCTATGCGGTCCGTGCCGAACGACGGTACGAGATCGCCGCGTACCCGCCGAACAGGGCCGCCCAGGCCGCGAGGACCAGGAGCGCCGCCGTGCCCGGGACGTGTCCGCCGGAGACCGAGACGCCGAGCTCGGCGAAGCGGTTGGTCGGGGTGTACGAGGAGAGGGAGCGCAGCCAGTCGGGGAAGAGCTCGACCGGGAACCACAGGCCGCCCAGCACCGCGAGCCCCAGGTTGCAGGCGACGTTCACGACGCCCGTCGTCTGTGCGGTGAGCCGGTAGCCGTTGCCGATGCCGAGGAGGGCGAAGGGGAAGGAGCCGAGCCAGAGCACGCCGGCGACCGCGGCCCACTGCCAGGGCGCCAGCCGGACCCCGTTGAGCAGGCCGCCGGCGAGGAGCACGGCGACGATCGCGGGGAGCACCACCACCGAGCCGGTGAGGGCCCGGCCGGTGACGACCTGGCGCGGGGTCATCGGCGTGATCCGCAGTTGGCGCAGCCAGCCGGACGACTTGTCCTCGGCGACGCCGGTGCCGACCGACAGGGCCGCGCCGAGCGCGCCGTAGGCCGCCATCCCGACCATGGCGGTCGCCTTCCAGGCGGCCCCGTCCTGACCGCCGAGGTTGGTGAAGAGGAGGTACATCATCACCGGGATGCCGATGCTGGTGAGGGCGAAGCCGGTGTCGCGCAGGGTGCGGCGGACTTCGAGGCGCACGTACTCGGTGGTCATCGGGTCGTCTCCAGGGGGTGGGCGGTGGGCGAGGTGAGGGCGAGGAAGGTGTCGTTGAGGGAGACGGGGGCGACTTCGAGGGAGCGGATCGCGTCGCGTGCGGCGAGTGCGCGGACGGTCGCGTCGGAGTCGTCGCTGCGGAGCCGGGCGCGGTCGCCGCGGATCTCGACGGACGTCACCCCGGGGAGCCGCAACAGGTCCTCGCTGCGGGCGCCGGCCAGGTCGAAGCAGACGAGGCTGCCGCCGACCGCGCGCTTGAGCTCCTCGCCGGTCCCGTCCGCGACGACGCGGCCCGAGTCGATGACGACGATCCGGTCGGCGTTCGCATCGGCCTCCTCCAGGTAGTGCGTGGAGAAGAGGATCGTGTTGCCGCGCCGGGCGTAGCTGCGCATCGAGTCCCAGAACGTCTGGCGGGCTTCGACGTCGAGGGCGGCCGTCGGCTCGTCCAGGACGAGCAGCTCCGGGTTCCCGACGAGGGCGACGGCGAACCGGGCCCGCTGGACCTGGCCGCCGGAGAGCCGGTCGATCCGGCGGTCCGCGAGTGGGGTCAGGTCGGCGAGGGCCAGCGCCTCGTCGACCGGCAGCGGCGCGGGGTAGGTCCGGGCGACGAAGGCGACGAGTTCGCGGACGGTGACCCGGGTGACCGCGCGGCCCTCCTGGAGCATCGCGCCGATGCGGCCGGCGGCGACGGCACGGGCGGGGCCGTCGCCGAAGAGCCGCACCTCGCCGCCGTCCGGCTCGTCGAGGCCGAGCAGCAGGCCGATGGTGGTGGACTTGCCGGCGCCGTTGCGGCCGAGCAGGGCGACGGTCTCGCCGCGCCGGAGCGTGAGGTCGATGCCGTCGAGGGCGCGGACCGTTCCGAAGGAGCGGGTGACTCCGGTGCAGGCGACCACTGTCTCGTTCTTCATGGCCATGACGCTACGGAGCGGGGCCCTGGTCCGGCAGGCGCGGACGTACGGACCTGGCCGTGACAAATGTCCCGGCCCCCTTGTCTGACGTATCGTCAGGTACGGGCCCCCGGAGGGTTCACAACTCTTTCCGGCTGGGCTATACATGGGGTCCACCGACCTAGAACGCGTTCTAGAACGGCCGCGTACGGGACGGTTCCCGCACGGCCTCGGTGCGGCCGACGGTGCGGACGGCCGCACCGAGGTCTCCACCGCCACGAGGAGCAGCAGCCCGATGCCCATCGACCCCGCAAAGGCCGTCGCGGCCGAACCCCGGAGCGCCGAGATCTCCTGGAACCACAAGGACGTCCAGCTCTACCACCTGGGCCTCGGAGCCGGCGTGCCCGCGACCGACCCCGACGAGCTCCGCTACACCCTGGAGTCCCGGCTCCACGTCCTGCCCAGCTTCGCCACCGTCGCCGGCGCCGGCATGGGGGTGGTCGGCGGACTCTCCGCCCCCGGCATCGACATCGACCTCGCCGCCGTGCTGCACGGCGGCCAGTCGATCACCCTGCACCGTCCCCTCCCCGCCGGTGGCCGGGCCGTCTCCACCTCCCGCGTCGCCGCCGTCTACGACAAGGGCAAGGCCGCCGTGCTCGTCCTGCGTGCCGAGGCCGCCGACGAGGACGGCCCGCTGTGGACGAGCGACGCCTCGATCTTCGTGCGGGGGGAGGGCGGTTGGGGCGGCGACCGCGGCCCCTCCGAGCGCCTCGCACTGCCGGACCGGGAGCCCGACGTCACCGTCGAGCGGGCGATCCGCGAGGAGCAGGCGCTGCTCTACCGGCTCTCCGGGGACTGGAACCCCCTCCACGCCGACCCGGAGTTCGCCGAGCTCGCCGGCTTCGACCGGCCGATCCTGCACGGACTCTGCTCGTACGGCATGACCCTCAAGGCGGTCGTCGACACGGCGCTCGGCGGCGACGTCACCCGGGTCCGCTCGTACCGCACCCGCTTCACCGGAGTGGTCTTCCCCGGCGAGACCCTGCGCATCCGGATGTGGACCGGGGACGACCGTGTCCAGGTGGCGGTGACGGTGGTGGAGCGCGACGACGCCCCGGTGCTCGCCGACACCCTCGTCGAACACTCGTAGATCCCGTCCATCCGTCCCGGAGGGAGCCGCACCATGCGCGCAGCCGTACTGCACGAGATCGGCCAGGACAAGCTCGAAGTGCTCGACGACGTCGAGGCGGTGGGCTTCGGCCCCGGCAAGGTGCGGATCCGGGTGAGGGCCACCGGTCTGTGCCACTCCGACGTCTCCGCGATGAGCGGCGTCCTGCCGCAGCCCGCCCCCTTCGTCCCCGGCCACGAGGGCGCGGGCGAGGTGCTCGACGTCGGCGACGGGGTCACCGGCCTCGCCCCGGGGCAGCGGGTGCTGCTCTGTTGGCTGCCCGCCTGTGGTGCTTGCCCGGCCTGCAGGCGGGGCCAGACCCAGCTCTGCCTCGCCGGCTTCATGAACGCCGGCACGCCCAACTTCAAGCGCCCCGGCGGCGACGTCTTCGGTTTCGCCGGCACCGGCACCTTCGCTGAGGAGGTCGTCGTCGACGCGGGCTGCGCCGTCCCCATCCCCGACGACGTGCCCTTCGACATCGCCGCCCTCATCGGCTGCGGCGTCACGACCGGACTCGGCGCCGCCGTCAACACGGCCAAGGTGGAGGCGGGTTCGTCGGTCGTCGTGCTCGGCTGCGGCGGCGTCGGCATCTCCGCGATCCAGGGGGCCAGGCTCCAGGGCGCCGCCCAGATCGTCGCCGTCGACCCGGTGGAATCCCGACGTGAGGCAGCCCTCCGCTTCGGCGCCACCGAGGCGGTCGCCCCGGACGCCCTCGCCGACGCCAAGCAGCGGATCACCGGCGGCGAGGGCTTCGACTACGTCTTCGAAGTCGTCGGCAAGTCCGCCACCGCCCGCACCGCCTACGAGACGACCCGGCGCGGCGGCACCCTCTGCGTCGTCGGCGCGGGCGCCCTCGACGACTTCCTCCAGCTGAACATGTTCGAGCTGTTCTTCGACGAGAAGCGGATCCTGCCGTCCATGTACGGGGGCGGGGACGTGCTCCGCTCGTACGAGCGGGCCATCGCCCTCTGGCGGGCGGGCCGCATCGACCTGGAGTCGCTCATCACCCACCGGGTGCCCCTGTCGGGCATCAACGAAGCCCTGGAGCAGATGCGTACGGGCGCCGCCCTCCGCACCTGCATCGAGATCTGAGGAGAGCCGCGATGTCCCGTCCGCTCGAAGGACTGAGCGCGATCGTCACCGGTGCCGGGCGCGGTCTCGGCCGTGCCGAGGCCCTGGAACTGGCCCGCCTGGGCGCTTCCGTCGTCGTCAACGACTACGGGCAGCCCGGCCGCGACGGCTCGGGCGAGGCTTCCGCCGCGCCCGCCGAGGAGGTCGCGGCGGAGATCCGGGCCGCGGGCGGCCGGGCGGTGGCGCACCTCGGCGACGTCTCCGACTTCGAGACGGCGCGGGCCCTGGTCGACCTGGCGGTGACCGAGTTCGGGAAGCTCGACGTGCTGGTCAACAACGCGGGCATCCTGCGCGACCGGATGGTCTTCTCGATGAGCGAGGACGAGTGGGACTCGGTCGTGCGCGTCCACCTCAAGGGCCACTTCAACACCATCCACTTCGCAGCGGTGCACTGGCGGGGGCGAGCCAAGGCGGGGGAGCCCGAGGTCTACGGGCGGATCGTCAACACCTCCTCGGAGGCCTTCCTCGCGGGCTCCGCGGGCCAGCCCAACTACGCGGCCGCGAAGGGCGGCATCGTCGGCCTGACGACCTCGACGGCGGCTGCGCTCGCCCGGTACGGGGTGAGGGTCAACGCGATCTGCCCGCGGGCCAGGACCCGGATGACCGAGGACGTCTTCGCGGGCTTCGGGGAGCCGGTGGAGGGGGAGCTCGACCCGCTGTCCCCGGACCACGTGGCACCGCTGGTCGGTTATCTGGCGTCCCCGGCGGCATCCGGGGTCAACGGGCAACTGCTCGTCGTGCACGGCGGGATGGTGGCGGTCGTGGACCGGCCGAAGGTGTCGGCCAAGTTCGACACGGCCAAGGAGGCCTTCACCTACGAGGAGTTGGATTCCCTCCTCACCCCGCACTACGCGTCCCGCCCGGCGGGCGAGACCTTTGCGGCTACGTTGTTGGTGGGCCTTATTTTTTGGTTTGGTTGTTGTCCGTTGGGTTTGGATCTGTGACCGTTTGTGTCGCGGGTGTGCCG